>DYPF01000018.1:0-9156 GCA_020720105.1 Chloroherpeton thalassium | reverse complement strand
AACAGTTACAAAATAAACTCATTCTCTCTCAATCACCCAGATAAAATTCACTCAAATCATCAAGTTTAATATTTGTTACTATCCATCCCATCTTGGGTGAATTATAAAAAGTAAATATCCATCGCATTGGATACTTATCATACAATCCCAAATATCTTAATCTAATGTAGGATTTTGATGCAAAATGACCATTTACAAATTCAGCTTCATTAAATTTGCCATAAATCTTAATACTTCGTTCTGTTTGGTTTATCAAACTATTCACGTCTTCGGTATTATTTTTTATTGGACTATCCTTCAGAAAATCATCAAATGCTTCTTTGACGTTACCATCTTCAATTTCCTCAAAGAAATTGTTTAAAGAAGATTTCACTTCTTTAGGAATCATCACTTCTTGAATTGGTTCCCCCACAGAACTTGATAGTTTTGTTTCTTGCGAGAATGCAATTGCCGACAACAATATAAATACGGAAATTAAGTTTAAAATTTTCATAAATATCAAAAATTATTTATTAATAATCAAGTTTAACTAATTTTTTTAGCAATCCTATTTCTTTTTTAGATAGTAACCGATAATCTCCTCGTTGTAGTCTTTGCACCGAAATTCCTGCAAATATCTTTCGGTCTAATTGTCTTACATAATAATTGAGATGTTCGAAAATTCTTTTTACTTCGTGATTTTTTCCTTCTTTCAAAGTAAAAATAATTCTATTAGGCTTCTTAGGGTCAATTATAATATCTGCTGGGCCGGTCTTGCCATCTTCGAGCACTACACCCTGTGAAATTCTTTCTGCATCTGTTTGACTAAGTTCTTTATCTAAAAGCACAATATATGTTCTTGGAATTTGATAACTTGGATGAAGCAATCTATGGGATAATTCCCCATCATTTGTTAATAGCAATGCTCCAGTTGTGTTTCTATCTAATCTGCCAACTGGGAAAATACGTAAATTTGTTTTAACCAAATCCATTACAGTTTTACGGTTATTTTCGTCGTGGGAAGTAACAATAACATCTTTTGGCTTATTTAATAAGAAATAGATTTTCTTCTCGGATATTGGCAATGGATCACCTTTAACTGTAATAAAATCATCGGTTTCCACTTTGTAACCAAGAATGTCTATCACTTCGCCATTTACTTTTACCACACCTGCTGATATTAGCTCGTCAGCCTTCCTTCTCGAAACAAGTCCAGCCTCAGCAATTACTTTATTCAATCGCATTGGTTCATTGCTTAGCAAATCTCTTTGTGGCTTTTCAGACAATCGTGTTCTACTTACGCTACCTTTAACAACAATTGAATTCGGTGATAATTCAGTCGTTTTATTTTTCCTTGTTCTGTACTTGGTTTGCACATTGGAAAAAGAATTTGAAAATGAGCCAGACTTACTACTGCTTCCACTTCTTCCTTGACTTTTTGGTGCTCCACCTCTTTCATCATTCCTACTTCTTGATGATGAATTTCTACCCGATGAATTGGGCTTGTTGCTGCCGAAGCTCTTATCGGATTTCTTGTAATTATTCATTTTTATTAATTATTTAACATTTCTACATATCTTGAGAGTTGCTCCCTAAAAGCACCAACACTCAAATTTCTACTTTCACGAATATATTCCTTACCTTCTATAAATAACAATATAGTCGGTATCGAAAAAACAATATATTCACCACTACTTTCATTAACTTTATCTAAATCAACATAAAGAAATTTCACTTGATCAAATTCGGAAATTGCATCGTAAATTTTGGGTTTCAAAGTTTTACATACATTACAACTTTCAGTTGAAAAATAAACTACATTTATAAAATTAGTTTTAATTGTTTCCTTCAACTCATCTAAAGTTTCAATATTGTGAATCATACTATAAGTTTTAATTTGATTAAAAAATTTAAAAAGATAATTTTATTTATTTAATTCCAAAAAGAACTTGGAAAAGCCAAGTAATTTTGATTCTTCAAAAGTATCTGCCTGGAATTGCATTCCGATTGGTAATCCTTTACTATCTTTACCTGATGGCACACTAATTGCAGGAATACTTGCTAAATTTGCTGAAGTAGTGAACATATCTGATAAATACATCGAAATTGGATCGTTGATTTTTTCTCCAAATTTAAATGCTGTGCTGGGTGTAGTTGGCAAGAAAAGCAAATCGAACTTTGAAAACATTTGCTTGTATTGATTATACATTAATCTTCTTGCTTTTAATGCCTTACCATAATATGCGTCATAATATCCTGACGATAGCACATAAGTGCCAAGCATAATTCTACGTTTAACTTCCGCACCAAACCCTTCGCTACGAGTTTTTACCATTAAATCATCGCCTTGCTGCAATTCGGCACGATAACCATAGCGAACTCCATCAAATCTTGCTAAATTCGATGATGCTTCAGCAGTTGCAACAATATAATAAGTGGCTATTGAAGCATCGAAATTGTCAAATTTTATTTCTTCAACTTGCAATCCATTTTTTTTCAACAAATCTAAATTGTAAAAATAATTCTCTTTTATAGCATCATCACATTGATTGATAATATCATCATCTAATACTGCAATTTTGAATTTCTTAAAATCAAATTTATCTAAATTTTCTATTGTATTTGCTTGTCTGTTACCAGAAGTGGTTGCGTCCATTTCGTCCTTCCCCGCAATCACATCATAAAGCAGAGCAGCATCCTCGATTGACCGAGAAAAAGTACCGATTTGGTCTAATGACGAGGCAAATGCAACCAAACCATACCGAGAAACGCGTCCATAAGTTGGCTTGAATCCAATATTTCCACAGAAAGCGGCAGGCTGTCGGATACTTCCACCTGTATCTGAGCCAAGTGCTGTATGGCAAAGCTCTGCTGTAACTGATGTTGCACTTCCACCCGAAGAACCTCCAGGGACATATTCATTATCAATTGGATTGAGAACTGGACCAAAGTAGGAAGTTTCATTAGACGAACCCATTGCAAATTCATCTAAATTTGTTTTTCCTATTATTATGGCACCTTGGGTTTTCATTCTTGCAACTACTGTCGCATCGTAAATTGGAGTGTAATTATTTAAGATTTTAGAAGCACAAGTAGTTCTAATTCCGTTTGTAGAAATATTATCTTTAACGGCTATAATCATTCCTTCAAGTTCTCTTGGGTTACCATTATTAAAGCGAACTTGGGATATTTCGGCTTGTTGTAATGCTTCGGTTTCGGCAATAGTAATAAATGAATTAAGATTTGAACTCTTAATTCTATTTAAAGTTTCATTAACTTCGGAAATTATTGAAGTTCTATTGTCAATAATATTCTTACGAAAATTGAAATAATCTACCATTATTCACAAGGTTTAAAGTTTTAAATCTTTTTTTACACTATCAGTAATTGAAGTAATTTCTTTGGCAATATCCTTCTTTGCTTGCTCAAATCTGGAGGTCTGGGAACGTACAGTTTTCATAATTTCGGGGATTTTATCTGGTCCAAAGAGCAATAAAACACCCAAAACTATTACAATTAATTCTCCCCCACCAATATCAAACATATTCTTCTATTACTTTAATCCAACATCGTTTGATTCGTTTTTTGTAACGATATTATTACCAACGTTCTTATCATTATTTTCTTCGGAGCTAATTGATTTTTTGAATTCTTTCATTCCAGAACCTAAATTTCTCATTAATTCGGGAATTTTCTTTGCTCCAAAAAGGAGTAAAATCAAAAAAGCAATCACTAATATTTCGGGCCAACCTAAATGAGGCATATCACACCTTTTATTTTTATGGACGTTTTAGAGTTATTTAATTTTATAAATAACAATCATTATCAAAATTAGTATTTTTTACTTAGATATATCTAATTTAACAAATTTATTTGTCATAATATTTTTTAATTGAATCGAAAATATACAAGCCATCGTTTCCACCAAGTATATTATTGCTTAATCTTTCTGGATGGGGCATCATTCCGAGAACATTCCCATTTTTATTAATTATGCCAGCAATGTTCAGTAGCGAACCATTTGGATTGGATTTATCATCAATATTCCCGCTTTCATCGCAGTATTTAAAAACAATTTGATTATTGTCTTGGAGTGATTTTATTGTATCTTCGTCTGCAAAATAATTACCTTCACCGTGAGCAATTGGAATACGCAATACTCCATTCTCGGGAATACCCGATGTAAATCGAGTTGAGTTATTAATCGTATTAATGTATACATCCTTGCAAACAAAATTTAAGCTGGAATTCCGCATCAAAGTACCGGGAAGCAAGCCAGATTCTGTTAATACTTGGAAGCCATTGCAAATACCCACAACACTTCCACCGTTATTTGCAAAATTTATTACTTCTTGCATAATTGGTGAAAACCTTGCAATAGCACCACTTCGTAAATAATCACCATAAGAAAAACCACCGGGCAAAATCACACAATCAATATCAGATGGAATTGTTTTGTCTTTATGCCAAAGATACACAGCTTCTGATAATGCATCATTTTTAGCTGCATTATATGCGTCTGCATCACAATTGGAACCGGGAAAAACTACAACTGCAAATTTCATTATTCACCCTTCACTTCTTGGATGGAAATATGGTAATCTTCGATAATTGGATTTGCAATCAATTTAGAGCAAGCTTGGTCAATTATTGTTTTTGCGGACTCTTCATTATCGGCTTGGCAAGTTAGTTCCACAAATTTTCCAATTCTTACATTGTGTAATTCCTTGAATTCCATTGAATTTAACGAATTTTCAATTGTTTTACCCTGAACGTCTAATATGCCTTTTTTGAGCATAATCTTAATTTCTGCTGAATATATTTTCATTTATCAATTTTATTTAAAATACAAAATTAATCAATTATTTAATTCTTTTGATTATTTAATTCTATTTTGGTTAATAACTTTTTTGGTTGATGTAAAAAAGAACCTAATAAAACTCACCAAAATATAAAACAACATAAAGTAGAAAATAAAATATCCGTGTGTAACCGTTGAAATGATTATTCCTACTAATGTAATCCCAAGATTCCAGGGATGTGTTTTGATTGCATCCCAACTTGGGCGGGGCATATTATCAAACTTGATTGTTGAAATCATCGAAAGTGAAGCAAGAAGTGGAACTGAAAACATCATCACATTTTTCAATGTTGCATCCAAATTTGGATCCTGAAATTGAAATACTGCAAATGATGAGATAAATAAAGCAGATGCAGGAATTGGCATTCCCTTAAAATACAATTTATCATCAAAAGTTGCCTGCACATTAAACCGAGCTAATCTATAAACTCCAGACAATGCAGGAAGTGAAGCTATCAATATCCCAATATGATCAAATTGATAAAAGAACATAGTATAAAGCATAAATGAAGGAGCAACTCCAAATGAAACTGCATCACATAACGAATCTAATTCCATTCCTATAGAACTTGTTGCGCGGATCAATCGGGCAACCATACCATCAAGAGCATCAAAAATTCCTGCTATCAAAATCATTATAGCAGCAATTTCATATTCATATTTTGCAATATAAATAATTGCAATAAATCCCGAAAACAAATTTCCGAGAGTAAGCATATTAGGAATTATCGAACGCGTTATCCGTATTTTTACCCTTCTAATTCGCATTTATTCTCGCAATTTTAGTTTCGGCTGCAACAACTTTGTCGCCCACTTTCACAAAAATTTCACTATTGGGAGAAATGTGAATATCCATCCTTGAACCAAATTTCATCATCCCAAATTTCTGACCAATTTTTACTTTATCACCTACTTTAATATCCCAAACAAGTCTGCGGGCAACTGCTCCAACAATCTGTTTGAAAAGGATTTTTCCGTTTGGATTGTTCAGTCCAATGTGAGTTTGTTGGTTCTGAAATGACGACTCAGGTTTGGAAGCAATTAATTTTTTGCCTTCAACAAATTTAAAATATTCAATCTCGCCTGAAATTGGAATTCTATTGACGTGCACATCGAGTGGAGATAGGAATATGCTTATTCTTTTAGTTTTACCTTGTAGATAATCATTCTCAATATCCTCAACAATTTCCAAAATTGTCCCATCTGCAGGGCTAACTAAGATTGAATTGCTTGAAAGGGCTTCCATAGACACGCTTCTTGAAGGATCGCGAAAAAACCACAACGCCATAAAAATTAAAAAGAGCGAAATGACCCACAAAGGGATGGAAATAAACAAGTTAAATCGAGTAAAAAACGCTATGATACCAATGATTATTCCTGAAACAATCATCGGTATAAAATTATCGAGCCCGTATTTCGTAATCATAATGTTGAAAAATTTATTTTTTTATTAAATAAAAAGTTTTTAATTTGCAAACTTTATAATAAACAAACTTAATAAATAAAAAGATAATAATTTAAATTTGGTGATATATGAATTTTAAATGCAATACAGATGTAATGCTCGATTTGTTGAATAACGTGATGCCAATCATCGCTCCAAAATCAACAATTTTAGTCCTTCAATATTTATCTTTCGATTTGGAAGGCAATCTATTAACAGTTATCGCTACAAGCGAAGATTTAACTATCAAAACTTCTATAGAAGTAATGGGAACAGAAGATGGAAAAATACTTGTTCCTGCTAAAAAATATAGTGATATTATCCGTTCATTCGGCAAATCGGGTGAAATCACTTTCAATGCTGACCAAGATAATCAAGAAATTCAAATTAATTACGCGAAAGGTAAGTACAGATTTTCTGGATTGGATTGGGAAGAATTTATTCAAACTGATCATCTTTTTGGTGCATCGCCAATGGACAGCACTAACGCAGAAGAAGATGCAGCCGAAGAATTAAAGGCTACATTTATTAAAGGTGAATTGAGTTACATTGCCGAAAGAAATCTTTTTGCTGTTTCTACCGAAGAATACAATCTTGCAATGACAGGCGTATTATTCCAATTCCGTTTGAATAAACTTACTTCAGTTTCTTCTGATGGATTCAGATTAAATCGCTTTGTAATGAACAAAGAAGAGAACTTATTCCCCGAACAATACGATGTGATTATTCCTTCAAAATCAATGGAATTTTTGAAGAAAATTGAATCCGACTGCGATATGACAGTTATTCGTCAAGATAAAGCTCCAAAATATCTTAAATTCAGCTATGATGATACTATCTTCACTACTCGAATTATCACAGATAAATTCCCTGCTTACGAAACAATTATCCCTGATTCATTCAGTTACACTGCTTATGCTCCTTTAAACGAATTACTTTCAGCAACAAAACGTGTTTCGATATTCTCTAATCCTGATAATAAGTTATTAATATTAAAATTTACGTCAGATTCATTAACTTTAGTTGCCGAAAACGAACAAACTGCCGAAAATGCAAGTGAAATTGTGAATTGCGAATTTACTGGCGATGAATTTGAAATCGGAGTTAGATACGATTATTTCACTCAATCAATACAACACATTAACTACGAAAATCCCGAAAATCAAGGCATAGTTGAAATGAAACTCAACGATCCTAACAAAGCATACATTATTATCCCAAAGGAAGAAGGCGAAAGATTCTTAATGTTAAATATGCCTGTTAGATTTAAATAAACTTTTTAAGTAATTCAAATAAGCTCCAAAGAATATAATTATTATTCTTTGGAGTTTTTTTTGTGTATTTGAATGTTTGTAATATACTTGTTTTTATTAAAAAATAGAAAACTACTAATTATGAACAACAATTAATATAACTATTTGAATTATTTATTATTTTTGTATAATAAAAATGCAGTAATTTAAGTAAGTTTTTTCTTATTCATAACTTGCATTGTTTAATTCTAATAAATTCGATTTTTCCTTAAATAATGGAGATATAAATGAAATTATTAATTAGCATTTTAGCATTCTTGTTCCTTTTCAATGTGGCAGCACATTCACAGTTTGAGTTTTTGAAAAAGAAAGCTAAAGAAAAAATTGAAAAAGGGTTCGAAAAAGCCATCGAGGGTGAAGAGAACGAATCAGAGAAGAGCAATAAAGAAGAAACAGAAGACAAAAAACAGGAGGACACACCAGAATCAACTAAAACTGATGATTTAAAAAGTTACTCTAAGTTTGATTTTATTCCCGGTGAAAAAGTTATTTTCTTCGATGATTTTAGTCAAGATGCAGTCGGTGATTTTCCTGCTTTATGGAATACAAATGGCTCTGGAGAAGTTGTAACAACAAACTTATTCCCTGGTAATTGGCTCAAATACGTTATCCACGAGTCAATTTGGACAGATAAACTCCTTACTTTACCTGAAAATTATACTTTGGAATTCGATGTAATTTCAATTGCAGGAAGTGAAGGTGGAATGGGCGGTTGGAGTTTTAGATTAATGAAGTGCATTAATGAAAAATCCTGGGATGGCGGCGCAGTACCCGGAAAGGCAGGGTTCCATTTTGGGGTTGCTTACTCCGGTAGAGCTTTTTATAGAGCCTACAACAATAATTTAGATGGTGACTTCTGGGACCAAACGGGATATAACGATGACAACAAAACTTATCAAAAACTTGATAACAAATATCACATTTCAGTTTGGGTACAAAAAACAAGAGTTCGTGTATATCAGAATGAAAACAAGATATTTGACATCCCAAGGGCATTCCCCGATCCAAATGTAAAAATGGATAGATTGAGATTTGAACAGAATGCAGCAATGGTTTCGAATATTCGTATTGCAGTTGGTGCTCCAGATTTACGAAACAAACTATTGACCGAAGGAAAATTGGTTTCTTATGGTATTTACTTTGATGTGAATAAAGATATTGTAAAACCTGAATCTTATGCAACACTCAAAGAAATTGCCACGGTATTGAGTGAGAATCCAACAGTAAAAATTAAAATCACTGGGTTTACTGATAGTGATGGAGCTGATGATAAAAATTTGGATTTATCGCAACGAAGAGCAGCAAATGTGAAAAATGAATTAATGAAAACTTTTAATATTGATGGCTCAAGAATTGAAACTGATGGCAAAGGTGAAACTAATCCTATTGCTCCAAACGATACTCCATCGAACAAAGCACTAAATAGAAGAGTAGAATTTCTTAAATTATAATTAAGAAAAAGTAATAAATCATCATTCAGACGAGGCTGTCTCATAGGTCAGATTTCATTTTACAGACGGGGACGTCTGTTCTACTAAATTATTAATTTATATGGTAGG
>DYPF01000195.1 GCA_020720105.1 Chloroherpeton thalassium | reverse complement strand
AATGAAAGTGCAAGGATTATCAATCGCGAAAATTTCAAGCCAAAATTGTGGTAGAGCAATTTTACAGATAATTCTTTCAATAAATTATATCGTATTCATAATATGTCTTGCTCGTTTACTTTTGAATGATTGCAATTAACAAAAGTATTATAAAATAACTTAATCCTACATAAATAATCCAATCGCCATATTTTGTGTAAATTGTCTGCTCTTCGATAAGAGGAAGCATCATATTGGTTGATGCTTGTTGATATTGTGGCAATTCCTGAAGCGAAACACCATAAGGCGAAATAAATCCGCTCACACCTGTATTTGCTGCCCGTGCTAAAAATCTTCTGTTTTCTATTGCACGAGTAACGGCGATATAATAGTGTTGTCGAGGACCAATTGTATAATCATACCAGCCATCATTTGTAATTACTGTGAGTAAGTTTGCTCCTTTTTTTGTCAATTTAGCAACATAATCAGGATAAATTGACTCAATGCAAATAATATTTCCTACATTAACAATATTATCATTTCGATTATAAGTCATTGTTTGTGGACCTTGTCCTTTGTTCCAATTGGAAATTCCTACTCCCCAATTAATCCATTTCAATAAAACTGGCAACACATCTTGATACGGAACATATTCAGCAAAAGGTGTTAGCCTTGATTTACGGTAAACACTAAAATTAGTGGAATCAGGAGGAATAAGAATTGATGAATTATAGGCATAATATCTTAAATTTGTATCATTGGGCCATTTCTTAGCAAATGGAGGATAATTATTTGATTTTGTCAGAAATTCAAATTCAGGTAGTCCTGTTAGAATTGCTGCATTGCGAACTTTACACCAATTTTTAATAAGCGATACATCTTTCATTGTATTGAAATCGTAAGATAATAATGGCAAAGCAGTCTCGGGGAATACTAATAAATCGATACTATTATCATATTGCATAATGCTATCGGACAAATGTAAAAGCAAGTTATACTGTTGATAAGTATCTGATTCCCATTTGTCCCATGGATTGATATTTGGCTGCACAACAGCAACATTAATCAATTTGTTCTTTTTAAGCATATTTTTATAATCATATTTTTGAATTATTGATAATGAATAAAAATATGGAGCAAAAATAATTATAGAAATACCAATTAGCAACCAAGATGCAGTTTTATTATTCATCAAGAACTTCAAAAATCTCATCCTTTCAGATTGAGCATATAAAATTAGCAAATGAGTAATAAATACATTCGTGAATAGTATTAATGCCGATGCTCCCCAAATGCCTGTAATATCAATAAATTGTATCCAATGAATATTCAGCATTTGAGTATTTCCAAGAGCCATCCAAGTAAAACCCATATCGCCAAGTCCGAATGCCCATTCATAAATCAAATATATTGCTGGAAAAAGATAAAGCGATAAGATTTTATTCAATCTTTTGTTTATCATAAAGTAAATTATAAATGGAACAAAAAAGAAAAATGGATGAAAAATATCTAAAGCCAAACCAGCAAGCAATAAAAATGTGTCGGTTTTTTCACTCCAACTGCTAATCCACCACAAAGTACCAGCGTGATAAACAAAAAACGTTAAGTACACGAGTAAGTATTTTGATATTTTTGTTTTTTCGAAATAGAACAAAGTTGTTAGAAGTGGCACTAATCCAACAAATGCAAGTATTGGCAACGGCAATGGTGGAAAAGATGCAGCTAACAATATTCCCGACAATACAGCAAGGAATATTTGAGTGGAAATTTTATTGATTTTCATAAAGTTGATTTCAAAGATTATTATTTTTGAAAGAATTAGATTTGTAAAAATAACTATTTTTGAGGAACTATTTGTATGAAAAACTTAATAATTCAGCTTTGTTGTGGAAAAATTATATTTTTTACTCTTCCGAAGGTTCAAAATCTTGGAAGTTTTTTATTAATACCTTTGTTACTGCGTGCACCGACAAGCCGAGACGAAGCAATCCACTTCTCACAAGAACATTAATTTTGAAGGAAACTTAATTTATTTTTAAGAAAATTCACAAAATATTTTGTAGATATATTTTTTTTTCGTAATTTTGTAAACCTTGTTCTTTGAAACAGCAAAAAAGCCACTTTAGCTCAGTTGGTAGAGCAGCTGATTTGTAATCAGCCGGTCGGCGGTTCAAGTCCGTCAAGTGGCTCGACCAAGAATGAAAAGCCTCGTCAAATGTTAATTTGCGAGGCTTTTTGCGTTTTAGGCAGTGAGAATCAACAATTTCCTTTTTTTTGTATTATCGCTTATTTTTTATTTTTATCTAATACCACAGCCAACACAATAAAAACTAATTAATGATAATATTTACAAACTTAATTATTAATAATTGTAATTTTTTGTAATGAAGATTGATTTCCAGTTCGGGATTGTGTATTAAGCAAATATACTCCAGTTTGCACTTTGTTTGAGTTCTCGTCCAAACCATCCCAAACAATCCTACGAGAACTTGTAGAGAACCTTTTGACAATACTGCCCGAAGTTGTAGTTACCCAAACTTCACTATCCACAGCAAGTCCATCAATTATTAATTCTGAATGAGTAGAAAAATTGAAAGGTTGTGGGTAACACAAAAGCGAGTATTTATCCAAAGGTGCAACAAATAACGTGTTTGCTTCGAGTAATTGTATATCGGTTCCAATAAATATTTTTCCTTCATTAGTATTACCTGTAATTGAACGAATACGATTAGTTTTCAAGGGTGAATTTTCTGTGTTAATTATATCAATAATCTCTGTTGCATCTGGATTGAGTACCCATACGCCCTCGTTCGTTGCTAACCATTTATTGTTCACAGCATCAACATAAATATCATTTATTGCTTGTTGAGATAAACTGTTTAATGAACGGATAATTGGTTTTTGCTTCAACAGAACTGCCGATGGATTATAAACAGAAGCTAAGCCCTCGGGAGTGCCAATCCACAAGGAACCACTTTGGTCTATTGCCAAAGCATTTTGTGTATTATCAGGTAAATTGGAATAAGAACTTGAATTAATTACACCACAAATATCATCAGATTTATCATCAGGAGTGCCATTTTCATTGAGGTACAATAAACCGGAACCATTAGTAGAGCCAATCCATTTTGTATTATTGCCGTCAATTTCCAAAGCAAAGCGAAACCTATCATTAATGCTTATGCAACTATTGTATGAATTGAACTTGCCTGTATTATCCATACTAATCAACACAGGTCCCTGAGTGCTTTCGCCGTAATTCACAGTCCATAAAGTATTATTTCGGTCGAGTTTGATTTGTCCTGTTATAAACCAATCTTCATCATAACCAACAATCGGTGAGTTAGCACTTGTAAAGTACATTAGTTCAGTTTGGTTATTAGGATTAAATTTAAGCAAACCTTTGCCCCAAGTAGAAATATAAACTGTTGTATCATCATAGCTTAAAACATTCATTGCATTATCAGTGAGAAATTTTGGATTACTTGTGACAGTATAATTTAACCAATTTGTCCCATCAAATTTCATAAATCCTTTTGAGGGTAGCTCGCCTGTTCCAACCCATAAATTGCCACTTTTATCTGTTTCCAAATCAAAAAACAAATTGCTGGCGGGAGAATTTGGTGAGTAGAACTGTAGCTTATTATCTGCAAAATAGCCTATCCCATTATCTCTATATAAAAATAGTGGTGTATTGTTATCAATTCCCTGCAAGTTATAACCGAACAGCATTTTTTTGGCTGGATAAGCTGGGTAAAAATTGTAATAATTTTTATCTAATTTGTAGATTTTACCTGCATCAGCAAAGTAAACATTATTTTGATGCACTCCTAAGTTTTGAATTTCGTATTCGTTATATAAAATATGAACTAAAGAATCATTCTCTAATTTATAAATATCATTTTTGGTGGAAAAATATTTGTCGAAATTTAGTGAAGTACAAAGTAGATATTCGTCATTTTGATTATTTGCATTTATTGTTTTCCATGAACTTGGATTTGCTAATTGGGAATTTATATCCGCATAACAAACACCTTCTGAAGTAGCGAGATAAATTTTTCCATCTACCATCATTGCTTTTTTTACAGGGATATTTATCGAGAACTCGCCCATTTTCCCAATAGTTTCACGAAAAATATTCTTATCCATATCATAAGTGACAAGACCGAACCCTGTGCCAATATACAGAGTATTTCCATAAGCTATAATAGTATTAATTGACTTGTCAGGAAAATTGCTTTTTGTAATATCTAATACAATATCAAGTTTGATTTCTTTATCAATGAAAGTTATAGCTCCTGTATTGCTTCCTGCAATTACTTTTTCGATTTTTTCGGAATAGTAAATCTCAGTAATATCATTGTCCCAAAGCCCATTTCCCGAATTAATTAGGTACTCATCTCCGGTTTTTGGATTATAAATCAAGACGCCGCCTTGAGTAGCAAAAAACAATCTATTTTGGTTGTCAGCAGTTACTTGTTTGGGATTATTGAAAGATGTATGGACTTTCCAGCTAAGAATTTTAACATTAGAAAATGTTACTTGACTTGAAAGCAAGAAGATAAAAAACAAAATTGAACTTTTACGCATATTCGGAAAAATTTAAAAAAATGTACTACTTGTTAAAAAATTAACCGATAATGTTCCAAAAATATTGTAATTAGAGAAATAGAACTTAAGAGGAGTTCTAATAATCCAATTTAGACTGTCATTCTGAATCCCGACTTGTCGGGATGAAGAATCTAACATTTTGTCTTCACCCATATCCCCCTAACCCCCTTTAAAAAAGGGGTATTGTTGAAAGTGAGGCAGGCTCATAAGTCAG
>DYPF01000194.1 GCA_020720105.1 Chloroherpeton thalassium | reverse complement strand
GAAAATTTGACGAAATTGTGGACTTTGCCGGCGTGGCCAAATACATTGATACCCCTGTTAAACGTTACAGCAGCGGCATGTATGTGCGACTGGCCTTTGCAGTGGCAGCACATTTAGAACCCGATATACTGGTGGTTGACGAAGTGCTGGCCGTGGGCGATGCCGAATTCCAGAAAAAAGCCATTGGTAAAATGCAGGATATATCAAGTGGTGGCGGTAGGACGGTGTTGTTTGTGAGTCATAATATGTTAGCCATTAAATCTCTTTGCACCAGTGGTATCTTAATTGTAAATGGATGTATTAAGAATAATGGAAGTATTGAAAACGTTGTAGATTCTTATTTGGCAATTAGTAGTAAAGTTTTAGCTTCATATATTGACATCGAGAAAGAATCAAAAGGCTTTATTATTCATTCCATTGCAATTTCAAACAATGGAATTATAGGTAATTTCAATATTGAAGAAGATTTAACAATAGATATTATTGTTTCTTCAGATAGAGATTATAAATTGATTAATATAAATGTATTTTTCAATACAATTGAAGGTTCTTTAATCTTTGCTTCATGCTCTCCTGCCGGAAAATTTGAAAAAGGAAACTATAAATATCAATGTATTATTCCCGCTAACACCTTAAATGATATATTTTATAGTATTGATATAATGGTGGTAGAAAATGGAGAAAAAGCAATTTTGGAAGCTAAGGAAATAATACAAATTGAGGGAGTTGAAAAGAAAAGAGATGGTTCATGGCTTGGCAGATTTCCTGGTTTATTAAGACCATCATTTGAATGGAGTAAAAATATTAATCATGAATAGTCTCAATAAAGAGTTAAGAAATAAAATAATAGAATGCCAATTTAATGATTTTGGTAGAGACAATTATGATGAATTGAGATTTGGAGACTATCAACCTTCTGAATCAACCAGACTTATGACGGTTAGAGGATTCTATAATTTTTTTAAAAAAGTTACAGGATATAGAAAAGGGAAAATTTTAAAAAGCAAATTAGATTTTCTAAAAGAATACGAAGTAAGACTACAAAAGGTTTATAGTAATTTAGACCCCAAATCAAAAAAAATATACATTGAATTGCTTGCATATAGAGCTTTAGGTTATAAAAAAGTAAAGTTATCAAAAAATAATAATGCATATTGGGATGCTATTAAAATTGCAAAAAGTCTCTCAAATATAAATGATACTTATAATCCCAATTTTATGCATTTTATTTTGCAAAAATATTATCTTGGAAAAATTGGTTTTGAAATTGATTTGTATTTCTTGAATTTCGGTATTGCTGTTGATTATATACTAGAACAATATGCTTATAAAATTAATAACAAACCCATAGTAGAAGTAGAAAAAGGTGATGTTGTACTGGATTTGGGTGCTTGTTGGGGTGATACAGCGCTTTATTTTGCCCATAAAGCAGGAAAACAGGGTAAAGTATATTCTTTTGAATTTATACCAGGTAATATAAATTTGTTTCAAATCAATTTGAACCTGAACCCAATTTTAAAAGAACGGATTGAATTAATACAGCATCCGGTATCTCAAAAATCTGGAGATACAATTTATTATAGCGATAATGGCCCAGGTAGCTCAGTAAAATTTGAGCCATTCGTTGAACAAACAGGTTCCTGCACAACCTTATCAATTGATGATTTTGTGAATAACAATAATATTGAGAGAATAGATTTTATTAAAATGGATATTGAAGGTGCAGAAACAATGGCTTTAGAGGGTGCTGTAGAAACAATAAAAAAATTTAAACCAAAATTGGCAATAGCTATTTATCATAGTTTAGAAGATTTTGCGAACATACCCCTTTGGATAATTAATTTAAATTTGGGATATAAATTATACCTAGACCATTATTCGATTCATAGTGAAGAAACAGTTTTATTTGCTATAGCAAAATGATAACAGTAACTCAACCATTTCTACCTCCATTAGAAGAATTCAATGAATATCTCAACAAAATATGGGAAAGTAAGTGGTTAACAAACAATGGTCAGTTTCACCAGCAATTAGAAAAAGAACTGGCTGAATTTCTAGGAGTACACTACATTTGTTTGTTCTCGAATGGAGCACTGGCACTGGTGACTGCACTTCAATGTTTAAGAATTACCGGTGAAGTAATTTCCACTCCATTTAGTTTTGTTGCCACCACCCATTCCTTGTGGTGGAACAATATCAAACCGGTTTTTGTAGATATCGATCCCATTTATGGCAATTTAAATCCCGATTGCATTGAAGCAGCTATAACCCCTCAAACTACTGCCATCATGCCAGTTCATGTATATGGAAATCCCTGCAACAATGAAAAAATTCAAAAAATAGCCGATACCTACGGTCTAAAAGTAATTTACGATGCCGCCCATGCATTTCATATTCGAAAAGATGGCAACAGTATTCTGAACTGGGGCGATTTATCCATCCTTAGTTTTCATGCCACCAAGGTATTTAATACTTTCGAGGGTGGGGCAATTATTTGCCATGATAGTACTACAAAAAAACGCCTCGATGATTTAAAGAATTTTGGGATACATGATGAGGTTACTGTTGTTGCACCGGGCATCAATGCCAAAATGAACGAAGTGCAGGCTGCATTTGGACTCCTACAGCTCAAATACATAGAACAGTTAATTTATAAAAGAAAACAAATAGCAGAACTTTACAGACAGCTTTTAAAAGATATTGAAGGAATAAGTTTTATGCGGGATATAGAAGGAGTAGATCACAACTATTCCTATTTCCCGGTTTTTATTGATGAACAATATGGAAAAAGCCGCGATGAACTGTATGAGGAATTAAAAATGAAAAATATTTTTACCAGGCGTTATTTTTATCCATTGATATCGGAATTCTCTACCTACAAGGGGTTGCCCAGTTCAAGTCCCGGAAATTTGCCTATTGCAACAAAAATGGCAGCACAAGTGCTTTGTTTACCCATTTATCCTGATTTGGAATTCGACACTGTTGAAATGATATGTCAGTTAATTAAAAACAAATGAATTCGTTTTACTCCATTGAAGAATTGAAACTATTGGGATTAAAATCCTTTGGTGAGCATGTTTTGATAAGCAAAAAAGCTTCCATTTATAGCCCCGGTAAAATGGAAATAGGCAATCATGTGCGCATTGATGATTTTTGCATACTTTCGGGTGAGATTAAATTAGGCAATTACATCCACCTATCTGCCTTTACAGCCTTGTATGGCCGATTTGGAATTGAAATGCTCGACTATAGCGGAGTTTCACCCAACTGCATGATTTTTAGTGCATCAGATGATTTTGGTGGAGATTATATGATTAATCCTATGATTCCTAAAGAATTTACCAATGTTTCAGGGGGGAAGGTATTGATTTCGAAACATGTTCAAATAGGGGCTGCCTGCGTGTTGATGCCTGCAATAACCATTGGAGAAGGTAGCGTGGTGGCCGCCATGAGTTTTGTAAACAAAAATCTTGAAGATTGGGGGATTTACGGAGGTGTTCCCGCAAAACTGCTCAAAACAAGGGATAAAGGATTACTCGAAAAAGCAAAAAAGTTGGAGGCTCGCAATTATGATGCTTAGTGTGTGCATGATAACTTACAATCATGAGAAATATATTGCACAAGCCATTGAAGGGGTATTGATGCAAAAAACCAAATTTGCTTTTGAATTGATTATTGGTGAGGACTGTTCAAATGATAGTACACGTATAATTTGCAATGAATATAAAGAAAAGTACCCTGGCAAAATTAAGTTGCTACTAAATGAAAAAAACATTGGCATGATGCCCAATTTTATTCAAACATTAAAAGCTTGTAAAAGAAAATATATTGCATTATGCGAAGGTGATGATTATTGGATAGACCCAAACAAACTGCAAAAGCAGGTAGACTTTTTAGAAAACAATCCTGGTTATGTGATCAGTTTTCACGACTCTCATCTTGTTGAAATTGGGCATGTTGGCAATTTCAACAAAACTATCTTAGATGGAAATGGAATTAGCAGAACAGCTAAAGACATATTTTTATCTAAAATTATACCCACTCAAACCGCAGTATTTAAAAACTTCATTAATAATTTTCCAAAAGGCTTTTATAATGTATATAATGGCGATACTTACTTGTTTTGTTTATTAAGTTCAATTAATGGGGAAAGTGCATATTATCATACAGATATTTCACCATCTGTATATAGAATTCATAACATTGGTAACTGGACTTCTTTAAGCTGGGCAAAAAAGTATAACCATTCCTTGAGTACAATGTTTCAGTTGTATAATGATTTTCCCATTTACCGAAAAGAAATATTATTTAGAATACAGCAAATGCAAATAGAGTTCGGTACAAAAGTAAAAATCATAGTTTTTTTGTCTTTTTCTTTTAGAATTATTGTTTTCTGTCTTAAAAAACTCGAGATTGGATTAAGTCTATTAATTGGACAAAGAGTTTTAAGAAGAGTTTTTGTATAAATTTTCATTTTTGCTTTAGTTATACTCATCATAATTTGACAATATTTGATTAAAATTTACGAAAAGGATGATAATAAACCATAAAGTAAGTAAAAAAAAAACAGCCAATATTTGCTTTAGGATTAAAGCCAAAATGAAAGGGTATTTACCAAGCAAGAAAAAATCTGTCTATGATACTCCAATTATAATCAACAATTACAACCGCCTGGAATATCTGAAGGATTTAGTTGCATGGCTGGAATCTGCCGGAATGAAAAATATTTATATTATCGATAATCTATCAACATACTCACCTTTATTGGAATTTTATAAAAAAACAAAATATACAGTATTCATGCTTGATAAAAATGTTGGACACGAGGCACTTTGGAAAACCCATTTACGAATGCGTTTTTGTAAAAACTATT
>DYPF01000193.1 GCA_020720105.1 Chloroherpeton thalassium | reverse complement strand
AAATTCAAATTTTGGAAGATTGGACATATCAAAATTATTTACTTTCCCAATATAATTGATTAATTGGTTGATTGACTGCTCCAAAAGTTTTACATCACCCAGAATTACTTCGCTTCTAACCCGAAAATGTGTAATTGATGCTGCATACGAACCCGAATCCATTTCAGTTGTAAGTGTTTCGGATAAAAGTGCTTTAGAGATTTCTGCATTTGCTAATTTTATTAATTGCAAGTATAAATCAACTGATTTGCTTTGCCCAATATCTTTTATATCTATTGTAATATCTGGCGGAGTGGCAATGGTTTGCGAATTAACTAACTCGTTCAATCTTATACTTAAATTAGACAATTCCTCAGGTGTTGGCGGATAAGTGTATTGTCCAATAATCAACGGCATTCCGTATTTTTCCAAAAAGTTTATCCAAAAGCGATAAGCGATGCTCTTTATAGTTAAAGCCCAGTAACATTTACTCAATAATGCTTCACCGTATGGGTTCTTGAAAGTTGGATTATTACGCGGTATAAGGAATTTATTTTCCGGCAAACTTATTCCTTTTAAATTTGCTTTGGTTCTGTATTTTATTTCATTTTTATAATCATAGAAAAACCATTCAATTGGTTTGCTTTCAATTTTATTGACAAAATAATTGCCCTTTTGGTCTTCGTCCCACATTATTTCTAACACTTGATAGCCAGTTAGCACTGCTTCTAAAATATTCGAAAATAGATTATGCAAGTCAAGTGATTGCAATTGCCCTATAATAAATTTATACTCGTAACTTTGTTGATTACCAACAAGTTGCCATTTCTTAGAAAGCACTCCTGACTTACGCGACTGAATGCAACTATGGATATGCGGATCTGCTTGAAGTTCAGAAAATGTTTGTGAAATATCGGCACGATTGCTTACGATGCTATTTAAATTTGGCAAAGCACCCAGATAATTCTGAAAAGTGAGATTATTTGTTCTGCTAACAAGTTCTTTTGTTAGATAATCTTTGCTATAAGTGTCAAGAATATTTATATCGCTCATATATTATCTCCCGATTGCATAACCAATTATAAAACCGCCAATTATTGCTATCGGCAATTGCCATTTAGTTTGTTCATTATGAACTTCAACTTGTTTAATCTGCAATTCTCTTAAAGTATCGCTGTGAGTTGCAATAGCTATACGAAACAAGTTCTCGGGGAATTGGTATTCTGCCTGAATTGTATCCATAAGATAAACAGTATCTATTTGTGCTATAAAAGGTTGCGTTTGAATAATTGTATCTCGAATATATTTTATCCGCGACTTTATCGAATCTATTTCAATAACTTTTTGTGGCAAAATTGTAGTTATAGTGTCAATTCTAATTGAATTAGTTTTATTGTTTTTGGATAACTCACTCATTTGAATCCACCGACCAATTCCAAGTATAATAATAATTAATGACAAAATTAATATTATTGTGACATTTAATTTATTCATTTTATGCTCCTAAAACCAATCAAACCTCTTACTTTCAATCTTTGTAGTGGATGGTAGATATTCCGCTTTTTCGTGAATACTCCTTCTTTGCCATTAGTTCCCATTACATTAAAGGCAAGTGTAGTAACGTTTCCTTTGGAATTAACTTCAATAATCCTCTCGATATGACCGAATGATGTTTTTGCTTTTCTCCAAACTAATAAATCATGAAGTTTAGCTTCGTATTTCACTTTATTGCCTTGCTGTTTAGCATAAGAATACATTGCATTTGCAAGTCCCGTTCGTGGTATTGGAATTTGCGATTGCGGAAGTTTCAAGTGCTTGCAAGCTTCGTAAAATATATAATACTGACCAGCGGCACAGTAGGGATTGCCCTCGGACAATCCCACTGATTTTAAATATTTCGCTACAGATCCATCATTTCTATTACCAAGCTCGATAGTACCAACTTGTTGCATACCAATTATTTGCGAATATTGCAGTAAATCATTTCGGCACTCAATTTCATATTTTAATTGAGAGAAAGCCACTGACGGAATAAATATTAGCAAAAAGAACTCAAATAATTCTTTGATTTTCATTATAATTCCTAATTTACATTGCAAAATAAAGTCCCATTACACCAAAGCCAACCAGAAAGTGAACACCGATAAAAATTGCTCCCACAGTTACAAAAGAATTTGCCTTGATAAAATCAACTTTTGTAAATATAAAATTTGCCAAACCTGCAAGTCCAATCGCCAATACTTCGATTAAACTGATGAATAAAAGTGTGCGGATTTCGGGTAATTGCGGCTGAAGCAAGAAGTAAGCAATCGCCCCTAAAATAAGCCAAAGTCCGTTCCGCATAATAAAATTTTTGATATTTTCTAACATAATTTTTTCCTTAATGTTTTAATAGCACAACTACATAGTTTCCTTCGCTTGCGGCAACAGCAATTCCTTGCACTTCATCTCCTGCAACCCAATTTTTTGCATTACCTGTTGTGTCTGATGCCACCAATCCTCCTCGTGCTATTGCTTCGCTTGTTTGCAATATTGCCGTTCCAATTGTAATGATTGAAGTTAAATCGCCAGATAAAGCGGCAAAATCGCTAACTCCTAATGATTTAATCGTATTTGAACATAGATTACCACTGAAATCTACAAATTTGAATGCAGGAATATCTGTGTTTGCTGTAATAGACAACCTCATAACGGGTTGATAAGCTAATGTTGGTATCATGTTTTTTCTCCTTTATAAAAATTAATTAGTATTGTGAATTAAATATGCAGCTTCGGGAGCTACTACTTTCATTGCCCAGTTGTCAGTGGCTCGAATTATCTTTACTTTCCCGCCATTCTCGAAGTATGTGTCTATTTCGGGCATTCCTTCTCTTTGCAAAATATAGCCATAGCTTGGATTATACTGCGACTTTTTATCAGATTTATCCACATAAGCAATAAGCACATTATCCTGCCAAATATCCTCGAATGTGGTGCCATCATTCGAGGAAACGCTATTACCTATTACGATATTATCAATATTAAATAGCTCTTTTAAATAAGCTAAATCAGCCCAAGCTTTGCCGACATTATTTAGAGAATAAGTAAAATCGGTATGTGATACAATTGATTTATATGCACTTGCCCCAATTATCATTATATTAGGCTTGCGTGATATTTTAGATCGGACTTGCTCTATTCCATTATGAATTGCTGTTAGAGGGCTTTGGGATAAACTGGCAAAGTTGTCGCCATCAGCCATAGCTAATTTCATATCACTTGCAAAATTTGAAGGATTCTGCACAAAGTCTGCAATTGTTTTTTCTTTTTCGAGTGATAATATATTCATTAGATCTTGCATCATCTTTTCCTCGTATTGTAGCAAGTTGTAGGTTTCGGATTCTTCCAAATAATCCATTGCAACCTCCAAGTCTCGTTCTTGAAGTGAAAATTCAACTGTTTCGAATTCCATCGATGGAATGCGGTTGGAATTACTTCTTATGGCTCGGTTACTATTGCGAAGCACAAATGAATCTTTACCAAATTTTGGGATCCTGCCTTTTTGCGATGAAACTTTTACGGTAGGAAACAGCTTATTTCCTATTAAATAATCGGGCGAATAACCCAAAGCTAAATTCGTTAATATCGGGTCGACAACCCGCAGACTATCTAATCTGCTACTCATATTTTTCTCCTTTAATTAATTCTATTTTTTTTATTACTGTAAAATTGATTTTAGTGCTTGCTCGTAAGTAAGATTCTCATTTTCATTCATTATTCTGGTGATTTGATTATGAAGCTTTTCGCGATTATTGCCCATTGCAAGAGAATATTCTGTTTTATCAAAATTCAAAGCATCAGTAGGTTTTGCAAATTCAGTCTTTAAGTTAGACGAGGTTAATTTGTTTAAATATGCTTTAGCTTTATTGAGTGTGTCAAATTTATTATTCGTAACTTCATCAATTTGAGAACAAAGTTCAAGCAAATCCATCGTGTGCTTTGAATAATTTTGAGAAATACAATTATTTTTAATTAGATTAGCAGTGAACTCTTCAAAGTCTTTTTGTTGAATAACTTTCTGATAATCTCGAATTTGATTTTTCATAAATGTATTTTCGTCTATCAATTCGCTGTAATTGTAAGAGTTATTTTCTGTTTCTTGATTTGCTGTTGATTCATTGTTTAGTTCAATATCGCTAAGAATTTCAAAATTATCTAAGTTCATAGTAAATTCAATTGGTTTCAATCCTTCTACCGCTGGAGCAGCCGCTCCAAGCAAACCTATATGTCTCAAGTTTAAATCGTTAGTAAGCGAGATAGAAACTTTTTGAAATTTCTTGTCTTTGATGTCGTTGATAATATCATTTGTTAAGTCTTTAACTTTTGCCAATAGGAAATCACCCCGACTAGCTAATTGATCTATCCAACCATAAGCAGGAGCATTGCTTTCGGGATGACCTTTAACAAGCGGAGCTTTACTTGTGGGTTCAAGTTGGATTCTTTGATTGTAATTAGTTGCAATTTTCAGCAAATCTTCGTTAGTGTAATTAATTGATTTTCCGTTAGAACTGGTATGCAAGCCTGTTTTAAATACTTCAATCCACATAAGATTACTTTTTTAGTGAAACAAAATTTATTTAAAACAAAATTATCGCCATTCTACCCAAACAAAAAGTAAATAGATTAGAAAATGAAAGCATGATATTTGAAACCCCCTTAATCTCCCTTTGAGAAAGGTGGACTTGCAACAAAAACCCCTTAATCCCTCTTTGAGAAAAGCGGACTTGCAACAAAACCCCCTTAATCCCCCTTTGAGAAAGGGGGACTTGCAACAAAAACCCCTTAATCCCTCTTTGAGAAAGGTGGACTTGCAACAAAACCCCCTAAATCCCCCTTTGAGAAAGGTGGACTTGCAACAAAACCCCCTTTT
>DYPF01000017.1:22353-27741 GCA_020720105.1 Chloroherpeton thalassium | reverse complement strand
AGAGAAACACCAGTTGCAACACCACTTGCATTACCTACAAAAATATTTGCACTTGAAAGTGTATTGGAAATTTTTGTATTTAGTTGTGTTTGAATATCTGAAGTTACGTTCCCTAAATACTGATATTCTGCATTATTAACTGAGCCATCTGCTAATTTTGCAGCATCAATTCCCGAAGCTAATTTCGAATTTGTTACATTCGCATCTAAAATCTTGGAAGTAGTAATTGCATTATTTGCTACTGTTGGATTTGGATAAGTACCCGATAAATCGCCACCAGCGGTAGTTGTATTGAAAATTATATTAGGTTCATCTGCTGTATACACAGGGTCGGTTTCTGTGTAACTTTGTAAGAAATTTTCCGAGCTTAAGCCATCTAATAAATCTGCATTTAGATTATTAACTTTAGTTGTTGAAGTAACCGTTAATGGTGACGTGCCGACTGCCACAGTCGAGGTGTATGTTGGTGATGTTAGATTACTCGAAAATGTTTTTGCACCTGCTATTGTTTGAGCTTGGTCATTAATATGTCCGTAAGTTACGCCTGCTGCTGCAATTTGTAAATCATTCAAAGAATTATGGCTTATATTTGCAGCATCAGCCGATAATGTTATAGTACCTGAACCATTTGTAATAGAAATTCCTGTGCCTGCAGTAATTGTATTTAATCCAAAACTTGTTCCGTTCCCAATTAACAACTGCCCATTTAAAGGTGCAGAGCTAAGTCCTGTTCCGCCATTTGCAATTGGCAATATTCCATTTACTTCTGCAGTTGCTAAATCTACAGCATCGCTTGCCGATCCAGTACCAACAAATCTATTTGATTGAATATAGCCCGTTCCAGTTGAAGTCAATACTGCTCCATTACCTACAGTCATAGCTGCTGTGGTGTTAGTGCCAGTAGCAATCAAATTAAATGGTATAGTCGCTGATGCAGAAACCAAAGCTACCCAATTTGGAGCTCCCGATGTTCCTGCATTATAATAAAGTTTGTTGTCATCAGTTACATAAACAATCAATCCATTTGCAGGCGATGCAATAGCATTTCTTTCTGCAGCAGTCATTTTGGGGATAAGCAATCCTCTTTTGGTTGCCATAGACGAAACATCTAAATGGAGTAAAGCTGAATTATCTGGACTTGTTGTGCCAATTCCAACATTTTCTGTTTGTGCATTAGCAAAACTACTCCAGCTCAAAATTATTATAATAATTATAATTTTAATTTTCATATTTAATAAATTTCTTTTCATTTTTCTTACTTTTTGTAGATTACAAAAATAATCATTTAAATCAAATTTTTTTTAAGTAGTTTTACTTAAAATATAACGTTAGTCTATTTCAATATACTTCGAGTTAATAACTGCAAACCTAACAAGCTGCGATGCTGTCTTTAAATTTAATTTTTTAAGCAAATTATACCTATGCGATTCAACAGTTCTGATACTCAAATTTAGTCTATCCGAAATTTCTTTATTAGCCAAACCTTCTGCTATCAACTTCAAAACAAGTTCTTCTTTTTTAGTTATACCTATATTCGATTCATCAGAACCATCAAAATATATTTTTCTATCACTTAATAACTTAACTATTGACTTACTAAAAACCCTTTCGCCATCTAATACTTTAGTTATGGCTTCCTGTAAAATCTGTGCAGAAATACCTTTGGTTAAATATCCATCGGCTCCAGCAGATAATGCCATTTCGATATGACCAAAATCTTCGAATGCAGTTAGCATTATTATCAGAGAATCCGGACTTACTTCCCGTAATCGCGGAAGTGCTGTAATGCCATCCATCTTTGGCATAAATATATCAAGAAAAATCACATCAGGTTTATGAATTTCGGCTTCCGAGATTGCTTCCAGTCCATTGCTTGCTTCTGCCACAACTTGTATAGTCTTATCAATACTAAGTAATTTACTCACACCAACACGAAATATTTCATGATCATCAACAATCATTAACTTTATTGGATTTTCTTTTGTAAAGTGTAGCATTTTAAAGCCCATTTTCCTTTTTAAATTTTCATTCTAATAATAGAAATGAAGAATTAAACTAAATTTGTTATTTGTAAAGTTTAATTTTACTTTTTTGTTATATCCATTCATTATAATTTGCATCGCTTGGCATCCTCCAATCTCCGCGTGGGGACAACGAAACAGAACCAACTTTAACGCCATCAGTAAAACAAGATCTTTTAAATTGATTATTAAAGAATCTTTTTATAAATATTTCCAATGTATTTGTAATTTCATCTTCGTCAAATTTATCCTTAAATGCAGTCATCGCTAAGTATTTAATTTTTTCAGTCGTAAAGTTATTTCTCACAAAATGGTACAAAAAGAAATCGTGTAAAACATAAGAACCAATTATTTTTTCAGTCTCTTGATTAATAGTTTCTCCCTCTATATTCGGTAATAATTCGGGTGAAATTGGAGTATTCATTACATCAAATAGAATATTCCGTACTTCCATTTCACACTTACTATTTGCATACCAATCAATCAAATTTCGGACCAAAGTTTTTGGTATTGAACTATTTACGTTATACATCGAAATATGGTCGGCATTGTATGTGTTCCACCCTAATGCTATTTCGGATAAGTCGCCAGTTCCAACAACAATTCCACCATTATCGTTGGCTAAATCCATCAGAATATGAGTTCGCCTACGGGCTTGTGCATTTTCGTAAGTTACTGTAATATTGTTTTCATCATAGTTAATGTCATTAAAGTGGCTCCTTGTAGAATCAACAATGGAGATTTCTCGACATTCAACCTCAAAAGCTTCTGCAAGTAATTTGGCATTGTTTTTAGTTCTTTTAGTTGTACCAAATCCAGGCATCGAAACAGCTAAAATATTTTTTGTAGTTAGTTTCAATTTCTTCAATGTTTCCACACAAACAAGCAAAGCTAATGTGGAATCTAATCCACCAGATATTCCAATTACCAAGCGATTTAATTTTGTGTGTGATAATCTACGAGCAAGTGCAGTTGATTGTAAGTTGAAAATTTCTTGAAATATTGAATTTTTTGAGTGCTCGTCTGTTGGAACAAATGGAGTTGATGATATGAATCTTTTTAACTCAATATTATTATTTATTGGCAAATGTATGCTTACAATTCTATGCCCTTTCTCAATTTTAAAATTCTGGAAAGTTGAATTTTTATTTCTCTCATTCTCTACTTTTTCTATGTCACAATCAGTTGTAATCAATTGACTTTCAAGTGCGAACCGCTCTGATTCTGCCAATTTTATTCCATTTTCAGCAATTATGCAATGACCTGAATAAACTAAATCGGTCGAGGATTCCCACATCGAAGCAGATGAATAAGCATACACTCCATTAATTCTCGCAGATTGATTAATTACTAAATTTTCGCGATATTCTTTTTTTCCAATCAATTCATTGCTTGCTGATAAGTTTGCAATAAAATTTGCACCTGCAAGTGCCAATTCAGAACTTACTGGTTTAACTGCCCACAAATCTTCACAAATTTCCACTCCAATTCTCACGAGCGGGTTTTCTGGGTCTTGAAATATCAAATCATTTCCTATCGGGACTTCTTTGCCGTTAAATATTATCTGCTTGGTAATTAATTCATCAGCCGAAGCAAACCAACGTTTTTCGTAAAATTCCCCGTAGTTAGGTAAAAATGTTTTTGCTACAAAACCATACAATTCTCCACTACCAATTACAGCAGCGACATTGTAAATTTTGGCATCTACTTTTAGCGGCAAACCAACAATTATCAAAATTTGATTAGTTAAAGAGTAGTCAATAATCTTTTGAAGTGATTTTATCGCATTATTTAAAAGTGTATTTTGGAAAAATAAATCGGCACAAGAGTATGATGTAATAGATAGTTCGGGGAAAATTATTACTGAAGATCCTTGCAGTTTAGCCTGAGCAGATAGTCGTAATATTTCTTCTGAATTATATTCAGTATTGGCAATTTCTAATCGTGGCGAGGCAATACTCACTCTCAAAAAGCCATATTTATTAAAATAATTCATTTTTTCCATTTTGCCAAAATTAATAAAAAAAAACGAATTAGACAAATAAATATTAAGCATTTAGCGAAAAAATCGCAATTATTTTTGACTTTAATTTAAAATAAGTAATAAATTTATGATTTGTTGATGATTTTTTTTTAATAATTGAAACTAACTAGAATTAATTCATTTAAAATTAACAAATTAATCTAATATTTTTTGATATAATTTATGTCCATTTTGTGAAAAATTCTCAAAGTAACCTGTGAACCAGTTTATCATTTGAATTCCACTTTGCAATGTAACCTGTATGTCTTCCGAAGATTCAACTCCACCAGTACGAATTACAACAAATTCTCTGTTTAAATCCTTCTTACAAACATATTCGGCAGCTATTTTGCTCAAATTCAGAGATTTTTCTTTAAGCAAAGTACCGCTTACTCCGCCCCCAAAAGTTTCGGTAAAATACTTAAAATTATCTTTGTCCTTCAAATCAATTTTAGTTAAATATTCCGAGTATGAAGTAGAAGTATTTCCTAAATTAATACCATCAAAACCAAGTTCGATTAATAAATCAATAAGTTCAATTAGTTGTTCAGGGTTAGTATCGTTCGAAAACTTTACAAAAATCGGCAAGTTGCGATTGCGTTTTCTTAGAAATCTTTCCGAAAGTTCTGATAATCGTTCTACAAGCAACTTTTCGAGCTTGCCAATCTTCTCTGTGTCGTGTGAATGCACTACATTCGGGCAACTTTCGTTCAATTCAATAAAATCTACTTGAGAACGCTCGAATAATTGAAATCCTTCGATTATTTCATTCATAGATTCTGGATAAGTGCTATCTGGCTGAAATGAAATACTAATTCCAATTGGGCATCCGTTATGTTTTTCAATTTTTTTGATTCTTTCAGTTGCTTCACCAAAACCCAAGTTGGGCAAACCCATCCAATTGATAGCTGAAGATGTGCTTGCCAATGGAATAAATGGATGTAAAATTCCTTTTTTGAAATTTCCTTTTCTTAGCTTTGGTGTTATAGTGCCAATTAAAAATGCTCCAGCGCCTTGCTTATATGCAACTTCGTAACCATCGACTTCTTTAAAAATACCAGCAGCATTGAAAATTGGAGATTGAAAAATAAGTCCAAATACTTCTGTTAAGTATTTTTCGGGTATTTCAACCTTTTCGAAGTTGGAATCTTCATAGAAAAGTTTCAAAAATAGCTTTCTCGAATAAGAGTAAAAAAATGAAGCTAAGTATGGGTCTGTAGCAACGATGCTTCTTCTGAGATAAAAATCAATTTTGGCAAGAATTTCTGTATGGGTCATTTATTTTATTTTTATTTGTTGAGAGAAATTATGTTAGAGGAATTTTCACTTCAATTTTATCAGCAT
>DYPF01000017.1:1648-22253 GCA_020720105.1 Chloroherpeton thalassium | reverse complement strand
GCAAACCTAAAAATATTAAATAAATCTTGATTGAACCATTTGATATTTGCTAAAATATATTTTTGTCCTTGCTTCATTCTCTCGATGGCTGTTTCGTATTTATATCTGAATGTTTTATTATAAAATCTGTCGGTTAAACTCTCGTTTGGTATTGAATATAAAAAATGGAAATATAAATTAGATAATTGAAATATTTGAGATTCTATGGAAATATTACCTTTCATTTTTTTCGGGAATCCTGTGCCATCAAAATGCTCCCAAATCTGCAAAAATGAAGTATATTTATCTACCCCAAAAACATCGATTACTTTCTTAAAAAAATCTGCAGTTAATGCTTGATATTCCTCGTAATCTTCATTATTTAATTTAAAAGGATTAGTATAAGCAAGTCTTCTTGGGAATATTTGCATCATTATGGAATATAATAATTCTGTATTGACAATCTCTTGCAGAACATCATCAGATAGTTTCATTTCTTCAATAAAGTATTTGACAATTTTAATTACACCTTCAAAATGACTAACAAAATAATTGCCCTTAAAAGCACCGAGTGTTATAAACGTTTGATGCATAACTTGAGTTAAATCCATTTGAGGAGATTCACTTTTAACTTGTTGAGATGCAACTTCGTTCGATGCTATCTTCAACTTGTAGGCAAGCTCATTATTCATAGATTTAAGACGATAGTGCTGGAAAGCAACATTTACTGATTGAATTAAATCAAGTTCTTTAATTGGCTTTGTTAGCAAAAGCAAAGCTCTCGAATGTGAAGCAATTGGAATAATGACGCTTGGCTCAGATTCGGCAGTCATTAACATTCTTACGGTATTGCTATGAGTTTGTGAAAGTTTATGTAGCAAATCGCTGCCAGTCATACCGGGCATTAAGTGGTCTGATAAAATAACTTCAAATGCAAAACCATTTTTGATGACTTCGAGTGCATCTTCAGCCGATTTCGCAGTCTTAACTTCAAAATGCTTCCCGAAATATCTTTCGTAAAGCTTTAATACCATAAAGTCATCATCTACCAATAATAATTTACCTTTTTGCAAGTTAATTACTCCACTAAAACGTCAATAAATCAATATACTGAAATCAATCAATTGTCAAAATTAAGAAAATGTTTGTAAATACTTTACTTCTCAATGAAATTTTTCGTGGATTTCATATCCAAAGATGGAATGATAGGCTTAGACCTATGGATTTAATCGAAATTGATAAGCATTCTCACAAAATGCTAATTGCTTTTATCTTAGCTAAGTACGAAGAAAATAGCGGCAAAACAATTAATTGGAATCAAATAATTCAAAATGGGATTTTTGAATTATTAAGGAGAATTGTAATTTCTGATATTAAATCTCCGATTTATGCACAAATAACACAAAAACCAGAAGTTTTCGAGAAATTAAACCAATATGTTTACAATCATTTAAAAGCAAAATTGCCAACTGGTATTTTGTTAGACGAATTTTACAAATTCCTTTTCAACAGAAATGATTGCGATGATTTATCAAATAGAATTTTATCAGCAGCTCATATTTATGCTTCAATCTGGGAGTTCAGAATTATTGAAAATGCCAATCCTGATAATTATCAAATAGATAAAATAAGAAAAGAATTGGATAATAGGATTGTGCCATTCCAAGATTTGATTGGGATTAAAAAATTCGAAACTGATTTCCCAATTAAGCACTTTGTTGATTTATTTGGTTATTTAAGATTTCAGTATCGTTGGGCTCAAATTCCACGCGTCCCCAAAACATCAGTTCTGGGACATTCACTATTAGTGGCAATAATTTCATACTTGTTTGTTAGAGAAAATTCAACAAATCCTAATAGATTATATAATGCTTTTTTTGGTGGATTATTCCACGATTTACCCGAAGCTGTTACTCGTGATATTATCTCCCCTGTCAAGACTTCATCAAAGGAATTAGATGATTTAATCAAAACGATTGAAATAGAAATGGCAGAATCCGAAATTTATCCACTTTTAGAAAAAGAATGGATAGAAGAAATTAAATATTTTACTATTGATGAATTTGAAAATAAAATATACCAAGATAGTCCCAAAATAATTAATGATTTCGATGAATTCAATACCGAATTTGATAGCGTTGAATTTAAGCCTTATGATGGCAAAACTATCCGAGCGGCTGACCATTTAGCTGCATTTCTCGAAGTTTGGCATTCTTGCAATGCAGGAATTAAAACCGATGAGATGAGCTCTGCAGCTCACAAAATCAAAGAACAATACATAAATAAAACTTATGGCAATGTGGAATTCCGTTCAATTTATGAACACTTCTCCAGCCCCTGTTGAAAAATGGGTGTTGGGTTCTGCAACCAAAGCCCACAAATTTACCATCAGTGAAACAAAATAACCTTCCGAAAGTTTCAAACCTTCAGAAGGTTGTAGGGAATTATTGCAAAAATAAATTATCTATTATTATTTCTTAACTTAATTTTCCTGTTTCTTTTTTTTAAAAAATCAAAAAAACTCCTTTCATTATTTCCTTTATTTCTTATTAATGTTATTAGTGCTATTATGCTAAAAATAAAAAAAAGAAAATATAAAATAGATAAGTGCAATGATAATGGAAATGATAATGGAAATGAATGTTTATCGATTAAAATGTAAAAAGAAAAGTAACCAAAATTTAAAATAATAAGTAAATTAAAAATAATGAGTATTACTTTTTTAATCGAATCTAAATTAATTTTATTCATACATTCCTCAATTTATTAACCAATTTTTGCTTTCGCAAATTTTCTTTTTATTAAATTACAAAAAAATTATTAAATAAAAATATAATAACACATTTTTGGGGAAAATATCACAAAAATTGCAAAAAAATTTTTCTAACCATAAACGATAAATAAATATAGTGAAAAAAGAAGATGTAGCCCATTTTGAAGATGGACTACATCTGATAATATTTTGTGGCTGTCTCATAAGTAGTCATATTGGGCATTATGGTCAGACTAGGACGTCCGTCCCACCATATAAATCAATAATTTAGCAGAACAGACGTCTTCGTCTTTTTGATGATATCTGCCTTGTGAGACAGCCTCCTATGGATTAACCTAGAACAAGTATAACAATTCCATTATTTGTTGGACTTTTTAATTTTGATAAAAAATCTTAATAATAAAATTGAATATTCGTCAAATATAAAGTTTTTTTTAAACTTTTTAAAATGTTATTTAAATAAGGAAAATATATGTTCGATGCAAACCATTTGATATTTTGGATTGGATTTACAGTAGTAATCAGTATTATGCTGTGGATAGACCTTTATGCAACCGACCACAGACAAGGTCAGATTGGCATAAAATCTAGCTTGATTTGGTCGGGAGTATGGATCTCCGTTGCTCTAACTTTCAATGTATTCATTTACTTCTTTTTAGAAGATGGACACACAGCCGCTATTCAATTTTTTAGTGCATATATAATTGAAAAATCACTTTCTGTAGATAATTTATTCGTATTTATTATGATTTTCAATGTGATGGGAATAACCGAAAAGAATCAACCTCACATTTTAAAATGGGGTATTATTTCCGCAGTATTTATGAGAATTATTTTCATTTTAGCCGGTGTGGCTTTAATGCACTTATTCCATCCAATTATCTACATTTTTGGCTTACTATTAATCTATGCTGCTTATAAAATGATGTTCGGTTCTGAAGAAAAAATTGACCCAGAAAAAAGCAAAATGATTCTATTTTTCAAAAGAAGATTTAATTTAATCACCAATTATCACGGCGGAAAATTCTTTGAGAAAATTGATGGTAAATTTTTCATCACTCCTCTATTTCTTACTTTAATCTTGATAGAATCAAGCGATTTGATGTTTGCGGTCGATTCTATTCCTGCTGTTTTAGCAATCACCGAAGACCCTTTTATAGCAATTACATCTAATATTTTTGCAATTCTTGGATTGAGAGCTTTGTATTTTGTTTTAGCAGGCATTATCGATATGTTCAGTTATTTGAAATATGGAGTAGGCATTATACTATTCTATGTTGGAGTTAAAATGATAATAGCTGATTGGTACAAAATTTCAACAGAATATTCAATGCTCTTTATTTTAGCAATATTGGCAGCATCAATTGTGGTTTCTCTGATTAAGAATAAGAAAAAAGTGAATGCCGACAATAAATCTAAATAGTATTAATAAGTTTTTCAAACCCGAAATAACTCCACTTGCTAAGTGGTGGGTTAAGTTAATTTTATTAATTTTATCTGCAATTTTTATATTTCTTTCGTTTTTTTATACTAATTCAATAGCAAAAGAAATTTTAAATCGAGAAAAAGCACTTATAGATTTATATATTGATATTTATGAATATTATTCCGACCCAGTGTCTAATTTTGAAGATATTGCTTTCTTTCAAGAAAAAATAATTCCTCAAATCAATTTTCCTATAATAATTACTGATAGCAGCGATGCTCCGCTTGAACCATTCGAAACTTTCTCATTGAATGTTAAGACCGATTCCAACTTAAGTTACACACAAACACGTATGGAGTATCAGAAATTAATAACCAAAATGAAAGATGTATATGATCCAATTGTTTTAGTAGATACATCTGGGAAAATACTACAAAAATATTATTTCTATCATTCGTCAATTGTTGATAAATTAAAAATGATGCCATTTATTGCTTTTGCTATATTCTTACTTTTCAGTATAAGTGGATATATTGCACTAAATGCAAGCAGAAGAAATGAAGAATCTAAAATTTGGATTGGAATGGCTAAAGAGGCAGCCCATCAATTAGGAACTCCATTATCAAGTTTGTTAGCATGGGCAGAAATTCTTAGAATGCGTAGCGATGACCCTGATTTTAACGAAATTATTGATGAAATTCAAAAGGATTTAGAAAGGCTGAATGTAGTTACTACCCGGTTTTCCAAAATTGGCAGCAAACCCGATTTAACAATGCAAAATATTGGAGCATTGATTGAGCAAGTTTCTACATACTTCGAAAAAAGATTACCTAATCTGGGAAGAAAAATAAGTATTGTCCGTGAAATTGATAAAGAATATTATTGTTATTTAAATGCAGATTTATTCTCTTGGGTTTTCGAAAATCTATTCAAAAATGCAGCTGAAGCAATCGAAGAAAAAAATGGTTCGATTTTTATAACTATCAAGGAAAAGGGCGATTGGATTAGGATTTATGTGCGAGATACGGGCAAAGGAATGACACCAAAAATTAAGCGAAATGTATTTTCGCCTGGCTTTACTACGAAAAAAAGAGGTTGGGGTTTGGGGTTAAGCTTGACTAAGAAAATTGTAGAAGATTACCACAACGGAAAAATTGTTGTAAAGGATACAGCTATTGGAAAAGGCACAACTTTTGTAATTGATTTACCAAAAACAATATAATTTTACTAAAAAGTTGACATAGAGCGAGATAAATAGCAAGACATATATTTGGTTATTAAATAAGTATTGCAAGTATTTCTATGATATTTCTATAATATTTCTATAATAGTAGAAATTAATAAATTACAATACAAAAAGCTTAATAAAACGTATAATAGAGAAGTTTAAACTATGAAAAATTATAATAGCACCAAAATATCGAATAAAAATCAAGATATTTTTCAATAATTTATTATATTTTCAAAGTTTTTTGTTAATTTTAGAGTTTAAAAAATTGGAAAAAAATAAAATATATTTAAAGGTTTAATATGCAAAAATTATTAACTAAAACTACCTTCACTTTTTTGTTGGTTTTAGCATTTGTAACAAGTGCTTTTGCTCAAACAAATCCTTTGCCATTTGACTTGTCAGGTGGTAATTATTCAATGGATACTTGGAGCAAAACAAGCGGAGCAGGAACTTATCCTGCAAATATGGTTCTCCATACCACTTCTACTTTGGACGCTCCAATTTCAACTACATTTGACAAAAATTGGACTGCAGCATACAACTTAACTTCGAAATCTCGTTTTGAAGGTGCAGATTACAATGGAATCTCATTCTTAAACACAAGCTCCACAAACAGCGGTCAAGGATTCCCTGGCGAAATCGTATTAGCAATCAATACAATGGGCAGAACTCAAGTAAATGTAAATTGGGTTGGTGGATTTGTCTCAATCGACAATACATCAAGCAGACAATATGCATTAAGAATGCAATATCGCATTGGCGAAACTGGAAATTGGTCAGATTTGCCAGGTCAAGAATATATGAATACTGCATATTTAGCAGGCGGCGCAAGCACTCCTTTTGATAGCAAAAATTTCTTTACTGAATTGCCATCAAGCTGCGAAAATCAAGCAGTTGTTCAAATCCGTTGGGTGTTTTATCAAGTATCAGGTTCAGGCGGAAGTCGTCCTAAATACAGACTTGATGATGTTGTAGTTAGTTCAGAAAATCCAGTTGGAACTCCTACTCAATTAATTGTAAAGAACTATACTCCAGAAAATCCAATGGTAAATATTCCATTTTCAGTAACTTTACAAGCTGTTGATAATGGTAATGTACCAAAATATGTATCTACCAATACATCAATCAAAGCCACTTTATATTATGGCAATGGTCATTTAGCTGGCACAACAACTAAATCAATGTTGGCTGGTACTCACTCAGTAACATTTGACAATTTACTTTATAATTTAGCAGAAGGAATGCAAATTAAATTTGAAGTAGTTTCAGGTGATGTTTTAGAAAGTGTAAAGCATAATTCTTATGTTCAATACGCACCTTCAAAGGTTAACTTAGTTGGTTTATACACAAAAGGACATTCAACTTTAGTTCACCATCCATTTAGCGTTCAAGTTGTGAATGCTGATGGCACTCCAAATGAATATTATGATGATTATACAATTTCATTGAATTTATTATCTGGTCCTGCTGCATTGCAAGGCACAACTGCAAAGATATCAACCAATGGAACAGTTACATTTGACGATATTATTTTCCCAATGGCAGGTACTTATGTAATTAGCGCTTCTGCACCGGGCTTATCTAATTCTAGCTCAGTAACAGTAACAGTGTTAAATATTCCAACATTCTCAACTATTATTATTCCTCAATACATTAAAGGTAATGGTACTTTCTTGCCATCAGGTAATGGCAGAATGGCTTCTTATGCTCTTGTAAAATTTGATGGATTACATCCAAATACTGAATACACGTTTACAACAGCTGGTTTGGCAAGTTTTGATTTACCTATTCCAACTTCAAATGGTGCTGGAAATAATATTTACTACGATTACAAAACAGATACATATACATATACTTCAGCTGCTACAAATATTGCTGATCCAGCAAACCGTTCAGTTGTTAAAACCGCTGCTGGTCAGAATTCATTAACTTTCTGGGTTAATTTAGTACCAACCAACAACTCAAGATTCACTAATTTATCTAATCAAATTAATTGGTTAGTGAATTTAGGAAATGAATTTGGTGATTTGGTTTCTAAGAATATTTCAGCAACAACTTCTTCACAAATTGCTTTTGGAACAAGTTCAACTAATGCGACTGGTATTTATGATGCTGACAGCCGATTAGATCCAAAAACATACTTGGTATTCTATGATATGAATAATACTCCAATCACAACTGCAATCGTGCAAGAAGATGGTGCAACATTAACTACTGTTGGCTTCCCACACCAAAGTCCAGCATATTTTGCGAATTTGGATAATGTAGATGCAGCTTGGGGAACATTCTTACCTAACAATTTACCTTATGGTATTACTAAAATTGAACATATTACATCCAATGGAACTCTTGCATTCACTTGGACTGACGCTGATGCTGTATGGAATGGTATTGATACTAAAAATCCAAGCGTTGGTTCGGAAGGATTTGCGTTTGATACTCCACACATTAGTTTTGTTGATTTAGTTGACGATTACGAAATTTGCAACAATGGTATTTACAATATTGAATTTGACGCTCACGGTGTTTATTCTGCTACAATGCAAGTATCAATCGATGGTGGTACTATATGGTCCACAATTTTCACTGGATTAGAAGTTTCAGAAGGTATTAATTCTTTTGAATGGAAAGTTCAACGCTCTACTTGGTCAGACAAATCATTGCAGTTCAGAATTTATTCTGACGAACATCCAATTGTTATGGACGAAGCTAATGATGTGATGATCTACGACTTACCAGTTATCGAACACCATTCACATGGCGAAGTTTATTGTATTAATTCAGAAGTTACATTAGAAACAGTAGCAACTGGTTCGGGCTTGACTTACCAATGGTATCGTGATGGCGAAGCTATTGCTGGTGCAACATTGCCTTACTTATATTTTGCAAGTATTGATTACAAAAATACTGGTATTTATCATTGCGTAGTTGGCGGTGCTGCTGTTTGCCAATCAGACGAAACTGAAGGTATTGTTGTATATATAGCTCGTCCAACAGCTATCGGTAAAGAACCACAAACAATGTTTGTTAATATCGGTGGATCTGCTTACTTCGAAGTAGACCCTGCTGCAAATGGCTTCCCAGCTCATTATACTTTCAATTATCAATGGTATGTTGATGGTGTAAAAATGATAGATAATACCAGAATTCAAGGAACAACATCAAGAATGTTAGTTTTCAATTCAGTATTATTTGGTGATTTAAATAAGAGTTACACTTGCACAATTACTGCATTATGCGGAGTTGCAACTTCACAACCAGCATTATTAAGTCAATTTGAAATTAGCTACGAAACACAACCTGAAGCTCAACGCGTTTGCGAAGGAAAAGATGTAAAATTCTCTGCAGTAATTACTAATAATAATTCATTAACATTGAACTATCAATGGATGAAAGGTAGCTATAGATTAACTGATAACGAAAGGATCAGCGGCTCTAACACAGCTGAATTGACAATCACAAATGCTAATGCAAACGACATTGGCGCTTATCAATTAGTTGCTAAAGTTATTGAAAAAGGTTATAACTTAAAGTCTAAGACTGCAACTTTATTTGTAGTTGAAACTCCAAAAATCGTTAGCCAACCAACTGAAATTGATGTGGCTGAAGGTCGCGATTTAGTGATACCAGTTGTAGTTTCATCAAACACTGACGACTTAACTTACACTTGGAAGAAAGATGGAACCGTTATTGACGGACAAACTACTGCTACATTAATGTTAGTTGCTGTAGCTACAGATGCTGCAGGTAGTTATACTTTAACTATTACTGGTGAATGTGGCGAAATTACTTCAGCTGCAGTTTTAGTTACTATAAGTGCTCCTGGCATTATGGGTGTTGATGAAGTGATAGCTGGCGAACAATTCTTAAGCAATCCTACTCCAAACCCAGCAAGTTCAGTTGCTAATCTTAGCTTCTTTGTTCCAAATAACACATTGGCTACAATTACAATTACAGATTTATTCGGAAATCAAATTGCAACAATTTTTGAAGCAGAAATAAATGGATTGAGCAATATTTCCATTAATGCTAATCAATTGAATTTAGCAAATGGTATTTACTTTGTGAATTTACAATCTAAATATGGAATTTCTACTCAAAGGCTTGTAATTATTAAATAATCCAATAGTTCCAAAACGAATAAAAAAGGCTATAACTTAAATTATAGCCTTTTTTTTATTTGTAAAATTCAAATAAATTCAATTAATATTCTACTATTTTACTTTCATAAATAGTTATTGCCTATACTTAATCAACTGCCAATCTTCAAATACTTGTTTGTAGGCTTCCGCAGACAACCTTGATTCACTATAATGACCAGCAGCACTTTTCTGCCGAAATGCTTCAAATACGCTAACAGCAGCGGCAACAGATATATTTAGTGATTGTGTCATTCCAACCTGAGGAATAATAAAATTTCCATCAGACTGCTTCCAAGCTTCTTCTGATACTCCAGAATGCTCATTACCAAATACAAGTGCAACTGGCTCAGTAAAATCAATTTCATATAATGACTTAGCATCTTTTGAAAGCTGAGTTGTTAATATTTTTTTTCCAGAAGAGTGTAAATAATCATAACAGGATTGGATATTATCAAATTTTCGTATGTACATCCATTTACTTGCAGTAGCACTACTTGTAGCAGAAATTCTAGGTATTTTCTGACCTGAATGATACAGCAGGCAGACTTCAAGAATACCCACAGCATCACAACTCCGCAATACAGCAGATAAATTATGTGGGTCATTTATATTTTCTAAAACTAAAGAAAAATCAGGTTGACGTTTATCCAACGCCGACCTGATCTTATTTACACGGTCTTCTGATTTAAAAATATTCAGACCTTTAGAATTTTGTGAGGCACTCATACCACAAAAGTTACTTCCTCTTTTTATGACGATTCTTACGTAATCTTTTCTTTCTTTTGTGGGTAGCCATTTTATGGCGTTTTCTTTTCTTTCCGCAAGGCATTTTAATACTCCTATTTGTTAATTCACTAAATTAGTCGTTGTTTTTGTTAACTTTTTTTAGAAAGTCAGGTGATGGTTTGAAAACTGGAACCGATCTTTCTTCTAATGGAACAGAAGCGCCTGTTTTAGGATTACGAGCTATGCGTGGTTTTCTTGTTTTTGATTTAAAAACACCGAATCCGCGTAATTCAATCCTCTTTCCAGATGCTACGGCATTGATTATTGTAGATAATACTCCGTCAACAACTGCCTTGGTTTCTAACTTGGTCAGCCCGGTCTCTTTCGAAATTTCGTCGACAATTTCTGCTTTTGTCATTTCTATCCTTATTGATTAATGGACAAAATTATTTAATATTGTTTTTTTAAAGAAAACAAATTTACGAAAATCTATTTAAATAATACACTTTATAGAGGAATTTTACAAAAATGGAATGTATTTTTATACCAGAAACTAATCAAGACCAGAAAAATTATCAAATTAATTCATCAGAATTGAAGCATCTTAAAGCTTTAAGACTGAAAAATAATGAAAAGATTATGATTTCAAATGGCAAAGGCTTGTGTTTGATTGCAGAATTTAACCAGCAATCTGCACAATTTGCAGAACTGAATGTTATAGAGGTTCTTCCGAACTACGGAGAAACTACATTCGATATTTCAATATTAATATGCAATTTATCTGATAAAACAAGGATGGAGTGGCTTATAGAAAAAGCCGTAGAATTGGGAGTAAAATCGATTTACATAGCTAATTGCAGATACTCTCAATTCTTTACTAAAGATTCCGTAAGATTTAAGAATAAAGCAATCGCGGCATTAAAACAATGCAAACGAGCAACTTTACTCGAATTATTATATATTGATAATTTATCAAAAGAATTTGACCGAATTCAAGAAAAATTTGATAACATAATTTTGCTTGACGAGGATGGAAGCAATCCTTTACAGACAAAATTGCAAAATTCAGTATTACTATTGATCGGTGCAGAAGGAGGGTTCCATCCAGACGAAATTGCTTATTTCCAAAATTTCCGTAATTTTGTTAAATGGAATTTGGGGAATCGAAGATTAAGAGCAGAAACTGCAGCACTCAATTCTATTTCCATTGCTTCGTCAATATTAGATTATAATAAATAAAATTAAATTACAATTTTTTACAATTTGAATAATTAGTTAAAATAAATTTTTATTAAAGGTTTTTTATGAATAAAAAATTAATGCACTTGCTTCCTTTCGCTATATTCCTACTTTTTGTTAGCTGTGGAGCTGGTAAACAAGATCCAATGAAAGTATTTATGGACTCTGAAATTGCTGCAAGCAATGTGAAATCTGCACAATTTGATATATCTTACGAAATTACTGAACAAGGCCAAAAAAACAATTTTGTTTCTCATGTTTGGGTTAGCAAAATTGAAAAAGATGGACAATCCCAGTTAATATTCAGACTTTTGGAGCCAAATGTTACTTTAATCACTTATGATGGCAATAAGTTTGTTGCAACAGATATGAAAACTAATACACAATCTGTTAGTCAAAAGGCTGGAATGGTTGAGCAAGTAGCTATGCAATTAGCACAAAACTTCAATATGATCATTGACACAAAAGTTGATACTGCTCAATTAAAGCAAACTTTAACTGGACTTGAATTTTTAGGTGAAGCAACTGTTGGAGACGAGAAATGTTTTGAAATTCTCCAAAAAGCCGAAGGTCACGGAGAATACAAAGTTGAAACAAAATATTACTTCTCTCAAAAAGATAAATTAATGAAGAAATATTCTTCTGATGTTAAAGATAAAGAAGGTAAACCAGTTCAAGCAATGACTTTTGAAATAAAAACATTAAAATTGAATCCAAAAATCGAAGCTAACTTATTCGCTCAAGTAGTGGACACAGTAAAATATAAATTTGAAGATATTGACGCAGCGCAAGAACAATCACCTCAACAAATGGAAACACAAGAACAAGACAATGGCTTATTAAAGACTGGCTCATTGGCTCCAGATTGGACATTGACAGATAAAGATGGCAAACCAGTTACTTTATCAGCATTACGTGGAAAAGTTGTCCTATTGGATTTCTGGGCTACTTGGTGCGGTCCTTGCAAAATGGTAATGCCTGTATTACAAAAATTACATACAAATTATCAAGATAAAGGTTTATTAGTAATTGGCGTTAATTCCTACGAACGCAATGGCGATCCAGTAAAATTTATGAAAGATAATAATTACAATTATAAATTAGTATTAAAAGGCGACCAAGTTGCTCAAACATACAAAGTAGAAGGGATTCCAACTTTGTACTTGCTTGATAAAGAAGGTAAAATTGTTTTTAGTCAATCTGGCATCAATCAACAATTAGAAGCAAAATTAGAAGAATTAATTAAACAATTATCAAGCAAATAAAATTACTTGCGGTAATTTGCAATTACAGATTGCATAAGTTCAATCATTTCAATTGCAGATTTATCCCAAGAAAAAGATTTTGCCCACTTAACAGCACCTTCTCCAAGGTGCTGTTTTATTTTAGGGTTGATTAGTGCTTGGTTTATCTTGCTTAGTAAATCATCTATATTGCCATATTCATACAGAAAGCCCGACTCCCCTACCGATACAGAATCCCTCAATCCTGGTACATTAGCCGAAATCACTGGAGTTCCAACAGCATTTGCTTCGATATTTGTAATTCCCCAGCCTTCCTTCTGAGATGTGTTCACAACTAAATCCACTTCACGTAAAATTCGGACTTTTTCTTCTTCGCTAACAAATCCATAAAAATGAGTTTTATCGGCAATATTTAATTTTTGGGATAACTCCTCGAGATAAGGTCGGAAATCGCCACGACCAATAATTTCTAATTTGGAATTTGGATTTTTCTCTGTAAATTTAGCAAAAGCATAGAAAAGTTGATCTACACTTTTATACTTTTTTAATCTACCAAAATATGCAATTCTAAACAATTCGGGATTTGTTGTATTATGTGGGAAATCAAATAATTCGTGGTCGTAAGCATTGTAAATCAACGAAAAATTCTTTGGATTAAATCCACGACTGATAAATTCATCTTTTGTGGAATTGGATACAACTGCAAATGGTGTATGTTTATAAATATAGTTTACAATATACTCAGATAAGTAAACATAAGTACCGCTAATTATTCCCGCTTCTTTAAAAATACTTTTACCAAAAAAATGATGGCTAATAGCCAACAAGGGTTTATCTTTTACAAATAGCGGAGTGTAGAAAGGAATTTTATTTATATCATCAATAACAATGTCAAAGTCTGACTTTTTAATATTTCGATAGATATTTCGATAGATATTTCGATAGATTTTTGGAACATAGTAATTAAATAGTTGCCGAGAGCCAATACGATGAACATCAATACCATCAATCACCTCGTAGTCGGGTTCATTTGGAATTTGGCAAGAATACAAAGTAACTTTATGACCAAGTTTCACAATTCGTTTAAAAATCTCGTGCAGATGAACTTCTGCTCCACCACCAAGCGGATTTTTTATATCCTGCCAATTAAAAATTAAAATCTTCATAAATTTTGGCACTATTATTTAAATGTAAATTATAATTAATACAAAAATATTAAAAAAAGTAAGTAAAATAAGGTTTTAGTTATGTTTAGTAAATTATTTTCACGTAGAATAATAGCCAATTGTATATTATTAGCATTCATTTTAATGATTGCATTGAGTTCATGCACGTCTCCAAGAAGTGTTGGTTATAATTTAAAGAGTAAGAAGAAATCCAACATATCAAAAAATTCAACCACTGATTCAATAAAGCCAAATCTTACAAGTAATTCAACCAGCAATGAGGAACAAAAGTTTACTAATTATGAGAGTAGCAGTAAAAATGATGGAACTAATTACATTTCGGGAAATAGATTGCCTACTTTACGCGAACAGATGCAAGTTATTTCCGAAAAACAAGAGGTAATTGAAAATGATATTTCTGAAATTAAAAACGAACTTACAAATATCAAAGCAGAATTAGTGCAAATAAAATACAATTTGAACGTTCAAGGAAAAGTAATTGATAGTCCAATTACAACTGGAGAAGACAGCCCCAAACAAATAACTAAATCGATTGATAAAATTGCAATGGAAGAAACCTTCTTCGAATCTGACGAAGTTATTGGCACAAACACTCCCGAAGTAAAAAAAGTGACTACTAATCCTAAACCCAAAAAGAAAATTAGAAAAGCACAGCCACAAAAAACCGAAAGTACAGAAAAGACAGAAATAAATACAGATACAAAACCTGAAGCTGTAGTTACTCCTACAGAAGCAAATCAAATTCCAACAACCGACACAAAAGTGTTAACTCAAGAGGAATCACAAGCAAGGTTAGCCGAAGATTTAATAAATCAAGGAAAGATTGATGATGCGAAAAAGATTTACAAAAACATTATAAAAGATAATCCTAAAAGTGCAATGGTCCCAATTGCTAAGAAAAAACTTCAGCAGCTGTAATTTTGAAATATTATTTGGATTATATTTGGATTTTTTTATTAAATATGTATTAAATTTGAAAAATATTTTGTATATTTAATTTTTTTTTATATTTTTGTTTTTTGATAATAAATATGGTTTAAATAATTACTTAACTATAAAGAAAAAAGGTTAAAAACAATGGCAAACAACAGAAGCATCAACAGAGTTACATTGCTTGGTAATGTAGGTAATTCACCAGAATTACGCTCCACTCCACAAGGGGTTCCAGTTACAAGTATCAGATTGGCAACACACTCACTCGCACACGACAAAGCAAGTGAAGTAGTTGATTTAACAGAATGGCATAATGTCGTATTTTGGAGAGACTTAGCAAATAAAGCAGTCAATCTACTTATTAAAGGTTCTCGCGTTTATATTGAAGGTTCGTTAAAAACCCGTAAACACGAAAAAGATGGTGGAGTTCGTTTTATCACCGAAGTTGTTGCCGAGACCTTAATTGTTCTTGATGGACGTCGTCCCAAAGAAGACGAAATTTCAGATAGTTACGATGATCTTGATATTGAAGATTAATTCTTATTATCTTTACTTAGTCAGTTAATCTGTAATTAAATACAAAAATTTAGAAAAGCATTTTAATCGGCATTTTCCATTTTTTGGTTGATGTCGATTATTTTTTTCTCCGATTCTTCCAGAAATTCAGAACATTCATTGATTAATTTATATCCTTCTTCGTATAAAGCCATTTGCTGTTCCAATGGCGTATCTATCTTATTCATTAATTGAATTATTGCATCAATTCTTGATATTTTCTCTTCAAAAGTCATAAAATTGTATTTTTTAATTAATCCAAAATTAACAAATTATTTTGAACAACAGTCATTTATCCAATAAAGTTTTATTTGTTTTTTTTTGATTTACATTTATATTCCTTTTTTTTTATAATTTTGTTTTTTATATTTTTTCCTAAGATGCAAAATACATTTTTTTTAGAGATAGCAATTTTATTTTTGATTTCTATTCTATTATACATTTTTTTATTTTTTCCAATAATCACCTACTTGCTCTCAAAAATATCCAAGGACAAGATATTCCCTGATGGTGATTATGAACCCGAACTTACAGTAATTATTTCTGCATATAACGAAGAAGAGTATTTAGAAGATTGCATTATTTCTGTTTTGAACTCTAACTATCCAATTGATAAAATAAAAATAATAATTGGCTCTGATGGATCTACTGATAAAACAAATGAAATCGGAAGAATGCTTCAGGAAAAGCATAAAAATATCAATTTTTACGAATTCCACCGAGGTGGCAAGAATGTTTTACTTAACAAATTAGTACCACTTACAAATACCAATATTATATTTTTTTTAGATGCTGATTTAAGGGTTTTGCCAGATTCAATCAAAAATTCTATTCAGTACTTAGGTAATGAAAGTGTAGGTTTGACAATGTCTGCAATTAATATTATAAACCCCGACCAAACTTATTCCTCAGGCTACCACGGTGAATCTTTGTACCAAAAATACGAGACTTTTCTCCGCAAAAACGAGAGTATCATCCATTCAGCTGTAAATATTGGAACTATGCATGGCATAAAACGTGAATTATTTCAAAACATTGCAAATAGTAGAGTTTGCGATGATTTGTTTAATTTGATGAGTGTACTGTATTCCAAAAAAAGAGCAATATTTGTTGATTCTTCTAAAGTTTTGGAAATTCGTAAAAAAAATTCTACCAATGAATTTGAACGGAGAAGAAGATTAGTATCTTGTGGGTTGTCCACAATCGAATATTTCAAAGGATTACTTTCGCCTCGATATGGTATTGTGAGTTTCTTTATGTGGTCCCATAAACTATTACGTTGGGTAACCCCATTTATTATGATATTCTTAATAGTATTTAATTTATTTTTAAGTCCAGTATCAGTACTATTTTTGCCATTAGTAATACTTCAATCAATCTTATATTTTTCGGCATTTATTGGATGGATTATTGAAAAAAATAATATTAATTTTCCTCCATTAAAATTAGCATTATTTTTTGTAAATATGAATGTTGGTTTTCTCTTTGGAATATTTAGATATTTATCTAAACAACAAAATTCAATTTGGAGCACTTCAGGATTACAGAATAAATAATCAGTTATTTATTAGAATCTCTCCAAATTTTTACACTTTGATAAGCCACTATTCCTGCTGCAACACTAACATTTAATGAATGTTTTACTCCATACATTGGAATTTCTATTGCGAAATCACATTCTTTTAGTATTTCGTTATCAATACCCGAAATTTCGTTCCCCAAAATCAACGCAATTGGATAATCTGTAGGTTTAATCTCGGTGTAATCAATGCTTTTATCTGTTAATTCAACTGCCACAATTGTTTTGCCTTCTGACTTCAATTTGCCGATAGCGTCCAATGTATTAGAAAAATATTCCCAAGATACAGTTTGTGTTGCATCTAATGAGGTTTTCTCAATTTCTTTATTTGGTGGATGTGGAGTAAAGCCACACAGAATCAACTTTTCTATACCAGCAGAATCGGATGTTCGAAAAATTGAGCCAACATTATAAGCACTTCTGATATTATGCAATACAATTGTAATTGGATTTTTGTGCAACTGAGAAATGTCTTCAATCTTAGGTCTTTGGTTTAATATTTCTTCGTAAAGTAATTTTCTCATTGTAAGAATTTTGTTTCCTATTTGTATTGTAATAAATTAAATTTGAGAGTAAACCGATTTATCAACCCAGCCAGTCGCTCCGCTAACTAACTTAATTTTTACCCAATCAGACATTTTGTCAATTATTTCAAATTTGGTTCCTTCGTGCAAGATAAATAAATCTGTGGAAGTTGCATCGGGCGAACTTTTTACATAAACTGAATTTACTATTACAATACCATTTTTTGTATTTTGAAATTTCTCATAACTTTGATAACTAAAGAATGAAAAAATCAAAAACAATATAAAGAACACTATTGAAGTAATAAACATAATTTTTTTGTAGATAATCTTGCGTGATAATATCTGGATTGCAAGGCTGATAAATACCAACCAAAAGAAATTTATTGATAACCAAGTAAGGAAATTTAAACTGAAACCATCAATTATAGCATCAATCCATTTAAGGAAGAATACTCTTTGAATAGGTTGAATTTTGTCGATAATCTTATTGTTTGCTATAATCAAATTTTTCTTTATGCTTTCATCATCAGGTTCAACCAACTTTGCTTTTTCGTAATATAAAATTGCTAAGCCATATTTATTCATTCTATAATAGCAATTTCCTAAATTATAATACAAGAATGCATTCTCATTTCCATCAGTGATTATCTGTTGATATAGTTCAGCTGCTTTTGCATAATCTTTTTGCAAATAAGCCTGATTAGCAATCCCAAAAAAGCGATATTCGCCATAAGCAAAATTGATTTGGGTAAAAACTAGCAATACTAAGATAATTAACTTTTTCATTTCAATGTCTCCTCAATCTTTGTGATTACATTTTCAGCATCTGAATAAATTTGCAAATAGCTTACTGATGAATCAAATTGCGAAAAACGTTTAAATTCACAATCATCAAGAGTTTGTATTGTAGATTTTATCAAATCTTCGGGCAAATTATTTTGTTTCATAACTTCCTCAATATTCTCTCTTGATAATTTGGCTTGTTCTATAATGAACTTATCACTTAAAAAACCCCAAATAGCTCTTGAAGTCTCATCTAAAAATTTCTCAATCTCACTTTTTTGGAGGAATTTCCGAGAATTTGATAATCTTTTGATTGCTTGTTTTCTGGCTTTTGATTGTTTATAAGCAGAAATATTATTATCATTTTCTTTCTTTTTTCTTCGATATAAAAATAGAAGGAAAAACAGCAAAATTGGTAAGAAAAGCAAAAGAAAATAAATTGAACTAAAAAATAAAGGCTTATTTGCCCTTATCCCCATTTCATTCTTGATGAAATCAATATCTTGATTTAAATATTCAACATTTTCCTTGTTGGTATTGCTCAATGACTGCGAATTGCCCTGCTGAACATTTAAAATTTGCTCAGCAGTAGAAATAGTAATGTATTTCTTCTGCTCTAAGTTAAAATAAGTAAATTCAACAGCCGGAATTTTATATTTACCTGTGGCTTGAGGAATTAGAATATATTCATAAGTATTATTGCCAACTACATTAGAACCATTAATTTGAGTATTATCAATCAGTTTAGGTTCATATACTTCGATGCTTGGGGGAAGAGTAATAGTTGGAGCCGAGATTAACTTGAGATTTCCCATTCCTTCAATTTTAATTTTATACGAAACAGCTTCACCTGTCTTTGCACTGGTTTTGTCTAACCAAGAAGAAATTTTGAAATCGCCAACTGCATTAGCAAAAGACGGAGTATTTGTTGGTGGCAAATCCTTCACATTTATCGTAACCGATGGTGACTTTACAATTGTCTGAAAATCTTTATATGAAGTATTGAAAAAATCATCGAAAAAACTATCGAAAAATGAATTAAATGGATCATTATTTCTTCTTCTATCTTGATTTTGCACTTGCAAACGCACAATAGTGTTAAAATCATAAGAATCAATTATCAACTTGCCACTTTGCTGTGGGAATAAAATCACTTTTTTGATTATCGCTACTTGATAAGTTTTACCATTGATATTTTGTAAATTATATTCAATTTTTCCTATATCAATTTCTTGATTCCAAAAACCATTTAATTGCGGGGTTTTCTCGGGCGATAATTGCAAAATATTCAATTGTGGATGCAAATAAATTCGATATGTGGCAACAATTGGCTCGCCAACATAAGCAGTTGTTTTGCTTACTTCTACTTCAATTTTTAAGTTTTGATTTATCAAATCCTTAGCTTGGGATTCCATTGTTTTGTTTTGCTCTTCTTCTTGCTTCATTTGATCTTGCTTAGCTTGAGAAGGTTTCAAAACATTGATTTCGATTGAATTTGAAGTCAATTCTTTCCCATTCGAAGTGATTTTAGCACTTGGTATAATAAATTTTCCTGATGATATTGCTTCTAAAACATAAGAAAATGAGAAGTAACGTGATACTTTACCGTTAATAATTTGCACATTTTGGGATTGCGAAGGTCCCATTAGCAATTTTAAATTGGAAAATTTTGGAGGTCGAAAATTACTTGCTTCATTATCAATGGAATAAGTAACAGTAATTCTATCGCCAACTTCAAGTGTATTTCTATCTACAGTTGCTCTAAAATTTTGAGAATAGCCAATGTTATTTATTGCAAGTATTAATAATATAAGTAGAATAATTCTTTTCATTTTGTACATAGTCTCCTTAGAAATCTGCCAAACAATTGATTACCAATTTCGTGATGATTTTCCTTTTGTTGCTTTCTGAACTTTCATTTTCTTTTGTAATTCTTTTTCTTTATTCATCAGTGCTTGTAGAATACGTTCAGCATCTTCCTTTGAAATTTTCGGTTTATCTTTTTGTTGCTTGTCTTGATTCTGCTTGTCCTGATTCTGTTTGTCCTGATTTTGCTTGTCTTGATTTTGCTTGTCTTGATTTTGCTTGTCTTGATTTTGCTTGTCTTGATTCTGTTTGTCTTGATTCTGTTTGTCTTGATTCTGTTTGTCTTGATTTTGCTTATCTTGATTTTGCTTATCTTGATTTTGTTTATCTTGATTTTGTTTATCTTGATTTTTATTTTGGGATTGCATCTGCTGTTGGAGCATTCTCTTGGCATATTCCAAATTATATTTTGTAT
>DYPF01000017.1:0-1548 GCA_020720105.1 Chloroherpeton thalassium | reverse complement strand
GATTGCATCTGCTGTTGGAGCATTCTCTTGGCATATTCCAAATTATATTTTGTATCTAAATCCTTTGGATTGTTCAATAATGCTTTTTGATAAGCTTTGATGCTTTCTTCGTACTGTTTATTTTGCAGGTATGAATTTCCTAAATTATGGAATGCCGAAGCAAGATTTTTCTTTTTAAACGAGGAATTATCAATTTGGTTAAAGTAGTTCATTGCTTCATCAAATTGGTTCTGTCTGTAAAGTGAAGTTCCGAGATTATATTTTGCTATATTGGAATTAGGTTGAATATCCAAACCCTTGCGATATTCAATTTCGGCATCTTTAAATTTATTCTGCTTATAAAGAGAATTCCCATTTTTGATAAATTCGTCTAAATTATCTTTTGCAAAAACCGAAGGATTGATATTTACAAAAATTATAAAAATTAAAGTTAGAATACAGATATGTCTTTTCATAAATTAATCCTCAAATAATTTTAACTTCGAAAATAATGGACTTTTCTTTTCAAAAATAAAGATTTCGATAATTATTAATGCAAATGCTAACCATAAAAAGTAATAAAATTTACTATCATATTCAGTATAAATAACATCTTCCATTTCTTTTTTATTCATTTTAGCAACATCACTGATAAAGCTTTCGATTTCAGAAAATTTAGCATCGCCAAAGATAAATCTACCTTTTGTAAGCTCGGCTATTTCGGATAACAAACTACTTGAAAGTTTGGTTATAACAACTTCTCCATTTTCATCTTTCAGAAAATTCCCACTACCAATTGGTATCGGACCTCCGTTTGGAGTGCCCATTCCAATGGTATAAACTGCAATATTTTTATCTTTAGCTTCCTGTGCAATATCTATTGCATCATCTTCGTGATTTTCACCATCACTAATTAATAATACAACTTTACTAACATCTTTATCTTTAGAGAATGAATTTATCGACATATCCAATGCTGCACCTATTGCAGTGCCTTGTTGTGCAATCAACTCTGGGCTTATGGTTGAAAGTAGTAATTTACTTGCTGAGTAATCAGTTGTGAGTGGCATCTGCAAAAAAGCATCTCCAGCAAAAATAACAATGCCAACTTTATCACCAGTTAGTCCATCAATCAATTTGGTGAGTAGCGACTTTGCTCTATCCAAACGATTCGGTTGAATATCGTTGGAAAGCATAGAGTTAGAAATATCCAATGCAAACATAATTTCTATTCCTGCACGCTTAACTTTTTCAACTTTGGTCCCAAATTGTGGATTTGCCAAAGCAACAATCAAAGAGGAAATTACTAATAGTGAAAAAATAAACTTAATATATGGTTTATTGGGTGAATAGTCAACCACCAACGAAGTCAGCATTTGTTTTGATGCAAACTTTGAAAGAATCTTTTTCCTTTGCAATCTAAGGAGCACAAAAATTAGTATTAATAAGGGAACTATTAGCAGTCCATACAATATATCTGGATTCTCAAATCTGAACATTTTTCTTAAATTTGTTTGGAATAATGACGAAAAAAAAGCACTATGATTTTAATGATTTGTATGATTACCA
>DYPF01000192.1 GCA_020720105.1 Chloroherpeton thalassium | reverse complement strand
AAGTAATTTATTAATCTAAAAAAGGTTGTCCTTGCAAAGGGGCAACCTTTTTTTTTGTGGGCTACAATAAATATAAACTTTAAGCTAATAATCTTGAGAAAATACCATTCATATTTGGCACAATATTTGTTAATATTAAGCTATAAATTTTAGAGGTAAATATGACGCTCGTTAAAAGAAATGTAGAAGTAATTAATCCACATATATCAACAAGTTCCACAATGTTCTTAATTAAAGTGGAAGGGAATTCAATGGTCGAGGCTGATATTAATCACGGCGATTATTTATTGGTAGACCGAAATTTTCAGAATGTAAATGGTGCAATTGTGATTGCTGAATTGAATGGTGCTTGGACTGTTAAGCGATTGTATTATAATGATTTAGGCGAGATAGAGTTGTTTCCTGAGAATCCAACTTTCCCAATTATCAAAGTATCGGAAACAGATAACTTTAAAGTAATTGGAAAAGTTGTAAATTCATTTAGATCATTTAATTAGGTATTTTCTTTCGTTTTAATTCAAAGAAAATGCCTAAAATTAATAAAACGAACATTAGCACATTTGTCGCTAAACTTAAGTTTTTGCCTAATACAAAAGTATCATCTTCGAACTTTAGCACAAGTTTGTGGATGCCTTTGGGAACGATAACACCGCGAAGCAAGTAATTTATTTGATGAACATCGAGTTTCTTGCCATCTAAATAAGCATACCAATCAGGATAATAAACTTCGGAAATAACTAACAGGTTGTTTCCGCTTGCATTTACGTCTAAACTAATTTCTTCATTTTTATAAGAAGTAACTTTTGCGTACACACTCGAATCGGGAATCTCGCAATTCAAACTACTTTCATTATGATAATATGCAACTTTACGAGGGTCGAAGTCGCCATTTTTCAGATGATTGAGAATTATAGTCGGTGTTGATTTTTCGGCACTTTCCACAAAGAACGCACGTGGTAAATAAGATTGATTAAGATAAACACGCGTACCTGTTCGCGAGGATTGATATGCAGGAGGCATACCAAAATCTTCTTTTGCCAAAATATATTTTACGTTCAATAAATTCCACATAAACGGGCTTGTCACGTTGCTGGTGCTACCGCCAGATGTAGCATCAAGCATATCTTGATAAACACGTAATTTTGCTGCGTGATAGCCATTCACATTTTGGAGCAAGTAATGAGCTGCAACGTTTGGCGATTTCGAGGCAAAATCAGCTACGCGATAAGTGCTTTGGTCCTGCTTAACAAAGTCAATAGCATCATCAGAAGCAAATACTACTTTTGACAATTTTTCTTCGGCAACTTCCATTGGACGGTATCCAACTCGCCATAAATCAAATACTACAAGCACAAAAAGTGCAATCATAAATGTAGAAAAATTTACTTTACGCTTGATAAAGAAGAATGATAAAAGAGATACAATCACAAGCAAGAAAGCATTTATAAACCAATCAGTTATCATATTATTATAAACAAATTCACGGAACTGCTCGGGCAATCTGAAACTTGCACTCGAAGCAAGTGCTTCAATATACGACAACTTAAATGCCGCAGAAAACAGAACTGCCAATAACAAAAATCCAACAGAAGAATAAATCATATACATTGCTAATTTACGTCCTTTTTCGGGTTCGTCTTTTGCAAGTGTAATCAAACTTGATATGCCATAACCTGCTAATATTGGAAAAGCAAAGTTTATTAATGCCAGCACCATAGAAGGAGCCCGAAACTTATTGAAGAATGGCATATTGTAGTAAAAAATATCGTATATAAATGGCAATGTATAACCAAAAGATAGCAATAATGCAAATACCGATAAAAATGCTAAAAACTGCACAAATAAATCTTTACGATTGTATATAAATCCAATAATTGCAAACATAAATACAAATATTCCCATATACGGAGCGGCATCTTCGAATGGCTTTTGTCCCCAATAAGTTGGAATTATTGCCTCTTTGTTGCCGGTTTCGGGACCTGTGTATTTTACTTTGCCGAAACCATAATAATTTGGAACAAGGAAAGTAAAAGTTTCGCCAGGTGAGAATGACCATTGAGTAGCATAATTATAATCGTGTCCGCCGTCTTTGGTCTGCTTTTCGCCTTGAGTTTGCTGCACTATCGGAGCAGAACCGCGAGTGGAAGATGGAGTATATTCACGAACCGATAAGTACCTATCCGAAGATAATAAGAAAGATAACCCAAATGCAACTACAAAAACAATAGAAGGAATTAAGAATGAATTCCAAGTTTGCTTTTTAATTGCAGCACCAATTAAATTATACAATAGATATAATCCAAATGCAATTCCACCATAAAATATCATTTGAACGTGTGTAGCCTCCAGCATAATATGAATTGCAATAACCAATAGCACAGAATATAGAAGCGAAAAGCGAGTCTTTAGTCTCTCTAAAAATAGAAATACCCAAGGGTACATCGAGAATACTACGGGCTTGGTATTGTGTCCAATCATTATCCAAACAACAATGCCAGTTGAAAAAACTGCTGCAAGAGTAGTGAAAAAAGCAACCATTTTATTTTGCTTTTTCTCGAGCATAAGCAAGAAAACACCAATACCATAAATTACATAGTGCAAAGCAACTCGTGCCTCGTCTGTGCCAAAAATGCGACTGAAATATTCAATTGATTTAAAATAAGTTAAGCTAATAAAATCCCAAATTCTGTCGCCGTGAGCTACAAATCCTGCAAACGAGGGCATTCCACTAAAAATATAGGGCACCCATTGCGGAAAAATTCCGCTGTTCTTTGCTTCTTCTAAATACTTCTTGAAACTTTCGGAAGCAATAGTATCCGATGCGTTAAATCCATTGCCAAATATTCCTGGTCCGAAGAATGCAAACACCAGAATTAATATCAAAGCAAAATAAAAATAGTTGTTTTGGAAAATTCCTGGGATATTTAAATCAAGAGGTTTTGAGTAGTTACTCTTGGTTTGCTTGATGTCGATTCCCTTTTTTGGTTTTTGATTTGTCATATTTGCCATAATTGCCTATGAAATTTTTATTATTTTAGTTAATATAATTATTCAAAATTAATAATATTTAAATGATAATCAAACAAACATCAAATAAATATAGTAATGATAATTGTAAATTAATTTGCTTGCAAATTCCTAATATTATATTAAAAATTAATAATTTGCAATAATTAAAAAAACAAAAACCAACAAAATATGCAAGAAGTATATAATGCAACTGTTACTGGGAAAATTCTTTTGACACAAGAATTGATGATTTTACGATTACGTTCCGATGAATCAAGAGATGAATTCAAAGCTGGACAATTCACTCAAATAGGTTTATTGGCAGCCGAATCTCGTTCTGCCCATTCAACAGTACCAATAGATGAATTGTCGGACGACTTTCTAATTAAGCGACCTTATTCAATCGCATCTGCCAAAACAGAAACACGCGATTTCGAATTCTACATTTCGCACGTAAAATCGGGGCAATTAACTCCAAGACTATTCAGTTTGCAACAAGGTAATAGAATGTGGATTGATGATAAAATTATGGGAATTTTCTCCTTAAACGATGTGCCAGCAAAAACAAATATTGTGATGATTGCCACTGGCACTGGACTTGCTCCTTATATAAGTTTCTTGCGTTCACATATCGCCGACCATCCCGAAATCAATATGGCTGTTATTCACGGGGCGGCTAATCCTTGGGACTTGGGATATTATAGCGAGCTTACTTTATTGCAAAAATTATTCAAGAATTTCCATTATTTCCCCACTTTACTTAAGGCTGATAATTCTTGGACTGGCTTGCATGGATATATCGAGCAACATTTGAAAGCAGGATTATTGGAAGAAAATGGAATTGAAAATCATCCCGATAAAACACACTATTTCCTTTGCGGAAATCCTAAAATGGTAGAAAGTGTATCTTCGTTCCTGTTCGAAAAGAAATTTACTAAAAACACTAAGAATTCGCCCGGTGCACTGCACATCGAGGAATATTAATCCATAATTTTGAGCTAAAATGAAACTTCTGATAAATAAATCTTTTCTGTTTTTTCTAATAATATTTCTTATTTCAATTATGAATAGCTGTATAATTGTAAAGAAAAAAGTGGTTGAAGAAGAGAAAATTGTAAATGTTGACTTAATACAAAAACCCGAAATCTTGATGAATGAGGAAGTGGTTCGTTCTGTCAAAGGCGATATGATAAGTATGATCCCTCGTGATTGGTTTTTTGTAGATTTGGGTCCCGATACTCCACCTGACGTATTTTTGGTAGTTACCAATCCAGAATATTCACTAACTTTAGTGTTCTCGGCTATTCAGCATAATACAATTACTTATGATATTTTTAAAGCCCAAAAAAGCATTGGTTTAGCAAATTACTTGTTTGATAAGAAGCAAATGAAATCAGCGGGTTCACTTATCAAACATAAAACAATTACCAATTTCAAATCGGGAAATTTAGAATTTGCAGTTTATAAATACCGCACCAAACAACAACCAATGAATGCTATGAATGCGGTATTTAACTCATCGGCAGATATGATTTACGAAGTAAGTTTGATTCCGATGAATTTGACGGGACTAACAATGCCCAGCGAATTTGAAATGGACAAGATATTCACGTCCGTCCTATCCACAATCAGATATTAAAACTACGTAAATTAAAGTCAATTGTAGTTTGGAGCTTTTGCTCAACTACCTGATAAAAAATTCCCTAACTCTGTCCTTTTAGATGGAGATAATATTATTAAGAATTGGATTGTTTTCATAAGTCATTGATTTTCCGAGATCAAAACTCCGAATATTCTGTGTTAAATACTTCCAATGGATTTTTTCTATTTCACAAAGGAAATTTTGCCTTTCAAATGGAATTTTCTCTCCATTCGCTGACATTTCTTTCCGTCCGATAACATTTTCGTAGC
>DYPF01000016.1:8521-27879 GCA_020720105.1 Chloroherpeton thalassium | reverse complement strand
AAATACTTCCTCAAAATTTGCTTCATTAATAACTTTTTTATCAATAAAATTTGAAATAATCTCATTTGTTAGAATCTTGACAAGATGCTCGGCAAAAAGGGTAAATTCAGCCAATTCAGAAATAGAATAAATATGAATATCGTGTGCAAATTGAGTGTTTGAAATATCTTCAACGAGATTTTTGTCGGGCATACTTGGAGCCAAATCCCAATCATATTTTGCATTCTCATCATTATAAAATTCTTTCCATTGTGCAGTTTCGGTAATAATTGCTTCGTTAATATCTGCAAGACATATAAAAGATGGAATGGGCTTATCAATCATAGCACTGAATTTAATTCTGCGGATGTAATAGAGAGTTTGTGCAATAATTTGCGAACGTGATTTGAGATTCTTGAAATTTTTATCATATTTGAATTCAAAAAGAACATTCGGAGTATAAAGGTCGTGCCTATCGGAAGTATCGTAAGTAATATCAAAAAACTTAGCATAAGCATTTTTAACATCTTCTTCTGTTCTGCTAATTTTAATAGTTTCTAAAAATTTATTAATACTTTTCTTTGCCATAATGTTGAGGTTTATTTCTACAAAAATAAGAAAAAATAATATAATTTTACATAAAATAAAATTAGAAGTTTGGCATTATTTGTTTTAGTTATCCGATAACTCGGAGTCATCGGATAACTTTTGCATTTTTTATCAGAGCCTCTCCCTAACCCTCTCACAGAGAGGGAATAAAACAATTATTATTTTATTAAAGCATCGAAAAGAATTTCTACGGGGTGTTCAGCGTGTTTATCTGTGTTTTGATTTATTTGATGACGGCACGAAACGCCATTTGCGGACAAGAGTTCGCCCTCTTTTATTCCTCGCACATAAGGTAATAAGGACATTTCGCCTATCTTTTTGGATAATTTGTGAGTTTTTTCCTCGTATCCGAACGCTCCAGCCATTCCACAACAACCTGCGTTGATTTCAACAGCTTTATAGTTTAATGGGATTTGCAACATATCCACGAGACTTTTTGAAGAAGCCAATGCTTTATGATGGCAATGCGTGTGTAAATGAATCGTTTTTTCTTGTTCAGTAAATAAATTTCGGGAAATATTACCTGCGTTGAATTCACCGACAATAAATTCATCGAGCATATAAGTATTGTTGGATAATTTATAAGCTTTATCCCTTAATTTATCATTCACAAGCTCGGGATATTCATCACGGAAGGAAAGAATTGCAGATGGTTCCAACCCAACGAGCGGCGTTTTCTCGGAAATAATTTTTGATAACAATTTAACGTTCTTTGTTGCCACTTGTTTTGCTTTTTTGAGCAATCCTTTCGAAAGAAAAGTCCGTCCACTTTCAATATGATTGGGTATAACGACATTATATCCTAATTGACGAAGAAGTAAAATGGCTTTAATACCAATATTTGCCTCTTGATAATTAATAAATTCATCTGCAAAAAGGTAAATCGTCCTTTGTTCAGTCTCCATATACTCGTAATTATTCTGCCAAAAATTTACAACAGATTGTCTGGAGAATTGTGGAAGCTGTGCGTTAGGCTCAAAATGTAGCATCTTTAATAGTTTCTTCTTTATGAAGGGTTGTCTTAAAAGAAAGTTGAATGTAACAGGAAACTGAGACAATAATTTATTAATCGTTGGCAAATAAGCAACAAGTAAAGTACTTAAAGGAATCTTATTGTTGTCGTAATAATGCTGCAAAAACTCTGCTTTTAACTTTGTAATGTCTACATTAGAAGGACATTCGCTTTGACAAGCCTTACAAGACAGGCAATAACTAAGTATTTCCAAAAGGTTTTCATCATCGAAGGGATTTTTCTTAGTTGAGTTCAAGAGAATTTCCCTTAAAGCATTTGCTCTTGCTCTTGTAGACAAGGACTCGTCAAGAGTTGCCCGATAACTTGGACACATATTTCCTGAGAAATCATTTGTTTTGCGGCACTCGCCCGAGCCGTTGCATCGTTCAAGACTATGAAAGAACCCATTATCTTTTGTGTAATCGAAATAAGTTTTCACGTTGAATTGATTATGCTTTGGATTGAAACGTAAATGAGTATTCATCGGCGGAACGTCAATAATCTTACCCGGATTAAGAATCCCGTTTGGGTCAAAACGCTTTTTAATCAATTGGAAAAGATGATAAATCTCTTCACCGAACATAAAAGGTATTTGTCCGCCACGCAAACGTCCATCACCGTGCTCTCCACTCAACGAACCACGATACTTTTTGACGAGAACAGACATTATATCCAATACTTTTTTGTATGCGTTGGTTCCTTCCTGCGTCTTAATGTTGATAACGGGATGAAAATGCAATTCACCGCTTCCTGCGTGGGCATAAGTTATAATCTTTATCCCTTCATTATTCATCGCGTTGAGGAGTTCGCGAGTATAGTTGGGCAAATCGTAAATATCAACTGCCGAATCCTCAATAACGGTTACGGATCTTTCATCTCCGGTGAGGTTTTGGAGAAGTCCGAGCCCTGCTTTCCGAACTTCCCATATTTGGTTTATATCATTTCCCTTTATAACTGGAAAGTGATATCCGAGATTACGTTCCCTAAGCAAGGAAATAATATTTGTAATTGCTTCATCGAGAAGCAAATCGGACTCTTTTGCAAATTCGATGATGAGAATAGCAGCAGGATCTCCCGAAATAAATGACCTGTTCCGCAATTGAGTGGGATTGGTCTTTGAAAGTTCAAGCACGTTTCGGTCAATAAGCTCCGATGCTCCCGCACCGCTTTCCATAGCTAATATATTTGCCTCTAAAGCCTCGTAAATATCATTAAAATGCACTGCAACAACACCTATGTTGGACGGAGGAAGCGGCACAAGCCCGAGTTTTATTTCGGTAATGAATAGCAAAGTTCCCTCACTTCCTGCAATAATCTTAGATAAATTGAATTTATTGCTTGTGTTGGGCACAAAAAAGTCTGAGTCCAAGAGAATATCCACAGCGTATCCGTGATTCCTCCGCTTAACCGATGGCTTGGGGAATACGTCCCGTATTTTCTGCTGCAAATCTACATCACCAAGCAATTCCTTGAAGTAAAAGTAAAGCTGCATCTCAGAAGAATTATCAGTATTATCCAATTCGTTCACTGAAATCTCTTTGAAATGAGCGGGAGTTCCATCAGCTAAGTACCCTTTCACTTCTATAATATGGTCGCGTGTACTTCCGTAAATTGGAAAATGACTACCGCAAGAATTATTTCCTACCATTCCACCCAAAGTATTGCGGTTTGAAGTTGAGGTTTCGGGTCCCCAGAATAAATTGAATGGTTTAAGTTTCTGATTTAGGAAATCTGGAATAACACCAGGTTGAACTCTCACCCACTTTTCAGCAACATTTATTTCGAGGATGCTTGTCATATATCTTGAGACATCAACAACAAGTCCGTTGCCCACAACCTGACCTGCTAAAGATGTTCCTCCACCTCTGGGAATTATTGGAATTTTGTTTTCATTAGCAATTTTTAATAAGTTATGGATTTCGTGCTCATCTTTGGGATAGATTACTCCAAGTGGCTTTTCTGAATAATCAGAAGCATCAGTGGAATAAATAATTCTATGTATTTCATCAAAATGTATCTCGCCAATCTCAGCATTATCAAATTTATCTATTATATTCATTATTATAGTTTGCCAAAAAAATAAGTACAAATTTATAAAATGTAATTCGATTAATTCGTTAATAATATTTATTAAAATTTCATTTTACATAATTTGCATAAAATTAATTTTTAACCTAATGAACCTTACAAAAATTTTCTTTATAGCCATATTTTTATTATCTCCAATTATTGCTTTCTCTCAAGAATATATAAAAGTTCCTGATACAATACTCGTTCATAATGGTCAGAACTACAAATTACCAATTTACGCAGATTTAAACCTTGATGAAGTTAATAGTATTAGTGTAAAATTCAATTATTCCTATTCCTTAATTGATATAAATAGCGTGCAGACTACAGAAAGCACAATTATGTCGGGGCAAAATCCAGTCTACAACATAAATGTAGTTAATAAAGACACTTCCGAAATTATTATTTCTACAGAAAGTATAAACAAAAGCGGAAATTCAGTTTTATGTTATATTGAGCTGGAAACATTGTATGGGCTTGATTCCTTGGCGTTTTTCAATCCAATTGAAGTAAAAATTAATGGTGAAATAAAAGAAAATGTGAATTTAATTCCAGCGCAAATTAAAGTTGGGTACGCATTGGAACCAATAATCAAGGAAGGTATTTCCAAGGTATATCCTAACCCATTTGATGGCTTTTTCATCGTTGAATTTGGCATTGAAAATCCAACGAAGTTAGATTTTGGAATTTTTTCTTCATTGGGTCAGAATGTAATGACCGTTCCTAATCCAAGTGGATTGAATTATACATTTACAAATTCAAAAGGAGAAGTAATTGTTAATCCATTAAACTATGAATTTGCAAAAGGACATTACAAACTTGAAATCAAAGCAATTCCTTGGGAATTTTCATCAGGACTATATTTCTTACAATTAACAACAAAAAGTGGTTTCTTTAATACTAACTTACTGCATATAAAATGACAAATAAAATATCAATATTAATATTAATACTCTTGATTAATTTGAGTTTTCTTAATGCTCAAAATGAACAAGTTGATACGTTACAATCGAGAAATAAATTGAATGAAAAATTATCTTTAAAAAATCCAGAAGGTCAAGAATTTTGGCTTTGTTTTATGCAAAATTACAAGTCAACAGACAATAATAAAGATAATTCTTTAATGTTGGAATTATTCATTACATCAGAAGAAGATGCAAATGTTACAATCGAACTAAAAGCACTGAATTATACAAAAAAGATTAAAGTTCCTGCCTTAACTGTACAAAATATAAAATTATCACCATTAGCGGAATTGATGAGTAGCGAAATTATTGAGCATGGAATGGGTGTGCACATCACCGCCGATGTTCCTATATCAGTTTATGGACTTAATCGCAGACATCAAACAACAGATACTTATTTAGGTTTACCAACTTCAGTATTAGGCAATGAATATAGAATTATGTCCTTTACTATGAGCAGTCCGTTAATGCCCGAATTTGCCATTGTTGCAACAGAAGACAATACAACAATATCAATAATTCCAACAGTTGAAACTTTGGGTGGTCGCAAAACCAATCAGATGTTTAGCGTGCAGTTAAATAAAGGAGATGCTTACCAAGTGATAGCTAAACCGAGTGGTCTTTTCTTTGATAAAATTGATTTTACTGGCACTAAAGTTATTTCAAATAAACCTATTTCAGTTTTTGGAGGTCATCAATGTGCTTATGTTCCAGCACCTCCACCTGTTATTACTGCTTGTAACCACTTAGTTGAACAAATTCCACCAACATCATCTTGGGGACAACATTATTTTATTGGAAAATTGCAGAAAAGGTCAAAATATACTTGGCGTGCATTAGCGGACTTAGATTCTACAAAGTTATTTGTCAACTCTAAATTAGTGAAAATATTAAAAGCTGGTGAAACTTACGAAGCTCAAGAAAAAGAAGATATTCAAGTAAAAGCCGATAAACCTATTTTAGTTTCACAGTATTCACAAGGTTATAAAAATGGTGATTCTATAGGCGATCCTTGTATGATATTGATTAGTCCAACACAACAATTCTTGAGAAGATATAGATTTGCCACGCCTGTTAATGGTTTCTGGGAACATTTTGTTTCGGTAGTAGTTCCCACAAAAGCAATAAACACAATAAGATTAAATGGAAACTCAGTTGATTCTTCACTATTTCGTCAAATTGGCATTACGAGGTATTCAATCGGAACAATAAAAGTTCCTTTTGGAACTCATTCATTAATAGGAGCAATGCCATTTGGTATGTATTCTTATGGATTTGGTTATTCTACAGATGGTTTTGATGCTTACGGGACTATGGGCGGCCAATCATTTATTGAATGGGAGCCTGCTTTGGATACATTAGCACCAATTGTTGAACTCAAAGTAGAAAAAAATTCAATAAGCAGTATTGCCAGCGATGACCGAGATGACGATACAGGAATAGATAGAATCGAACTAATTGAAAATCAAAATTTTGATTTATCATCACCAAAATTTGCTTCGGGTGTTCCTCAAATAAATTTCAGTTTAAACCCAATGGCACAATCACCTGCCAGAGCTGTTTTAAAGGTGAATGACTTAGCAATGAATGAAACATTCTACACAATTTGTTACCAGATTGATAATACTCAAGGAAAGTTTGTTTTTTCAATTTCGGAAGGTGCAAAAGCAGAATGTGATGTAATTGATGGTACTCAAGTTGGATTATTCTGGTCTCCATCATTTGTTTTCCATAATGCAAATTTCACTACTTCGGGCGAGGTAAATTCTCAAGTGCCGATAACTGAGCGTGAATTAGGAAGATTTAATAGTGCAAGTGCTATTAATAATTCATTGGGAGTAGCTATTACTCACAAAATTTATCAGAAATTGTACGGAACGGGCAAGTTGGTTTTCGAAAAATATAATGGTATCCTCGAAGCACCCGATTTAACAATTGGTTCAACAAGAAACCCCGAAACAAATCAAATCGAACCTTATCAAGAAGGGAGATTCTTAGCATTAGATAATAGTTATGCTTCAATTGAGTTACAAGGTGATTATAGATTTGCAAGTATGTTTTATGGCATTTTTGGGACTTCATTCACTCTTGCATTCAACAAATCAATTTCTTATGAAACTAAAATCTTGCAACCAAGTTATTTAGAATTTCCTATTCCACTAAAAAGACAACTTTTAGATAGTTATCCAACTGAATTGAGTTCGCTTAAATCATTAAATATTGGTTTTTATGGTGGATTAGGAATAACTTATCCAATAAAATATAATTTCTCTGTTTTCTTTGAATCTTATTATAAGTATTTTCCTTCAAGTATAATTGATGATGGCAATTGGAATATTTCGCGCTTTTCAATTTTGTTCGGTGCAAAATATGTATTAAGCAATCAATCACTTTGGTAATTTTTTAAGAAATTTATGAATAAAGTAATTCCAATATTTAAAAAGGAAATCTTAACCGAATTTCGTTCACGTCATTCTGTGAATACAATTCTACTTTTTATTCTTACTTCAGTTGCTATGGTTGCAATCGCCCAGTCTAACAATATTATCAGCAATGAAACAAGTGCGGGTTTGTTGTGGATTATCATTTTCTTTGGCTCGATGGTTGGCTTATCCAAAGTGTTTATTGCCGAGGAAGAAAAAGGAACTTCACTTTTATTGCAGTTGATTTCAAATTCACATTCAGTATATTTAGGCAAATTACTTTATAATATTCTACTTAGTTTGTTTATTAATTTATTTTCGGTGGGTTTATTCTTCTTATTTGTTGCTCATAACTCATTGAAATCTGGAGATTTATTAATACTTACTATTATACTTTCTTCAATAGCAATTGCAACAACAACAACAGTAATTTCTTCAATTATTGCAAAAGCAAATTCCAAAAATGCTCTATTCCCTATTCTATCTTTTCCAATTTTATTACCGATAATCAAATTAGGAATTGATTTAACTGTTGCCTCTTATTATGGAACTTCCTTATCAGAAATTGCTAATGACTTACAGATGATTATCGCATACATCGGCATAATTGGTGCAGTTTCGTATTTACTTTTCGAAATAATTTGGAATGATTAATGAGAACTATTTTATCAATTTTGTTGCTTTTGGCTTATCTTAGTATCATTGTTTTAACAAGTTGCCAAAGCGGACTAAATCCTGAGTTACAAAAAGACAGCAAAGTCAGAGGAAAGTTAATTTTTATATCCTCAAGGGATACTTTTCCTCCGACAGATTCAATCAAGGATATGCGAGTAGTTGGCTTCAAAACATATCCACCGACCAACGTAGTTGCCGATGTGCTTACAGGCAATGCTTACTTTACCGACCGAACATTAGATTATTCAAAGGATACTGTTGATTTTGAAATTACTATTCCAGTACCTCCTGTTGAATTACAATATATAGTTGCTGGTTATCAATATGGCTCAATTTTGGAATGGCGAGTAATTGGCGTTTATCACAAAGGAACTGATTCAATAACTTCCTTAAAAACTGAAAAAGGAAAGAATTATGAAATTGAAATTTTCGTTGACTGGAAAAATTTACCTCCACAACCTTTCTAAGAAATTTATACAGATTGCTTGCTTTTACTTGATTTTATTAGCATCATCACAAGCAGTATTTTCTAACCAAGAAATTGTCTTGAAGGGTAAGATTATTGATATTGAGACTCAAAAACCAATAAGTGGAGTATCAATAAGTGTGAAAAATACTAATTATGGAACTTATTCAGATAAAGAAGGTGTGTTTTATCTTAAAATTCAAGCTGAACCTAATCAATATATTTTCCATTTCCAATTTTCGCATATTTTATACCAATCTAACAAATTAATTATTGGCAAAGAAAATTCTAATATTATTGAAGTTCAACTTAAACCTAAAATATTCCAAGTTCCTGATGTGATTGTTTCGGCGAATAAAAGATCTCAGAGCATTCAAGAGGTTTCAAATTCTGTGATGATAATTGATAAAAATCAAATTCAATTATCAAGTAGTTTTGACCTCGAAAAGTCGCTTCAGAATATTCCAGGGATTGAAGTAAATGACGAAACAATTAGTATTCGTGGTTCTGATGGATTTGATTTCGGATTGGGCTCTCGCTCACTACTATTGGTTAATGGTTTGCCATTGATGAGCGGAGATAATGGTGATGCTAAATTGAATTTAATTCCACCAACGCTTATCAATAATATTGAAATTGTAAAAGGTGCTGGTTCTGCTCTTTATGGAAGTAATGCAATTGGTGGAATAATTAACATCAATACTAATTTTGATGGAAATGCTCAAGGTTCACAATTCAGGATAATTACAGATTTCGGTTTATATACCGACCCAAAATATAAACAATGGAAACTGCCAGATGCTCCACATACAGAATCGAAAATTGGAGTGAATTACACTTTTTCCAATTCAAAATTACTCGCTGCAATTAATGCCACAATCAGCCAAGATGAAAGTTATAGAATGTATGACGATGCTAAAGATTATGGCGTGTTCAGTCAATTTTCCTATAAATTCAATAAATCAACCATAAATGCTATTTTACTCCACGAATCAACCGATCGTGCCGACTGGGTTTATTGGAATAGTTTGGATAGTGCTACTTTGCCACCGACTGATACAGATTTAGATACAAGAATATTCTCCAATAAATCAATGCTTGGTTTGAATTACGATTATTTTTTGAATAAGAATATTTTCTTAAACCTAAAGTCAAGCGTTTTATTCACTCAGTTTTGGAATAATTTGGAGCAAACTGATACTGATTATCGTTCTTCAGATGCAATTTCATCAACTATTGATTTGCAATCCAACATCAATATCTTTGCTAACTTGCTTCTTACTTCAGGCATAAACTTTACTAACAATAGCGTTTCATCATTTTCTTATGGCAAAAGAAACCAATTAATTAGTGCATTTTATAGTCAATTTGAATTTAAGCCAATAAAGTCAATTATTACTACTTTTGGCGGAAGATTTGATTATGAGTTATCAGAAAACAAGTCAGGAGCAACTACTTTCTCACCGAAATTTGGTTTAACTTATTTGCCAAATAATGATTTACGAATTAGATTATCACTTGGAAAAGGGTTTAGAGCACCTTCAATTGCCGAAAGGTTTGCTTCTATTTCTTTCCAAGGATTTGATGTAATTGAAAATCCAAAATTAACTTTTGAGGAGAGTATGAGTTACGAATCTGGAATTACATATCAAAATATACAATTAATACCATTCGAACTTGAATTATCTGGGTTTTATACTCGATATTGGAATCTTATTGAACCAAGTTTCGTAAATCAATCTTACACAACAATTCAATTTATTAATTTGGTTGATGCAGAAATCAGTGGATTAGAGGGCAACTTTAAATTATTGATTTTGCCAATTCTGCCTTTATCTGTTTCTTATACTTACTTAAACCCAATCGACCTATCAGATAATAAAATTTTGAAGTTTCGCTCCCGAAATCACATTAACACAAATATCAGTTTTTTATCAAACAACTTTTCTGCTGGAATATCCTTTAGATATTCCAGTAAAGTTGAAAGAATTGATGATGCTCTGGTTGTGCAAGTTAAAGATGCCCTTGAAAGAGTTGATATGAAAGTATTAGATTTTAATATTAATTTGAAATATAACAATCTATATACTGTTAAAGATGAAATAATATTTAAGTTAAATGTTTATAATTTACTTGATTATTACTACACATATATGGTCGGAAATTTAGCACCAACAAGATTAATAAGTTTTGGGATTGATTATCAATTTTGAGATATTGTACTATTCTTCTATACCAATTGGAAGTATAATTTCAAATTTTGTACCTTTATTTTCCTGACTAACTACTGAAATTGAGCCTTTATTTTTTTCTACAAATTCTTTACACAAAATCAAACCTAAACCAGTACTTGGTTCTCCCTCAGTTCCTTCGCGGGATACTTTTTCGTCAATTTTAAATAGTTTTGAAACAAGGTCTTCACTCATTCCAATTCCAGAATCTTGAATAGCTATTGACACAAAGTTAGCGTCAATTTTCTTACTCTCAATGATAATCTTACCATTCAATGGAGTAAATTTAATTGCATTTGATAATAGATTGCGAATTACCGATTGTAACATATTTAAGTCAGATAAAGCTGAAATATCTTTCAAAATATGCTTTGATACTTCAATATTTTTCTTATTTATAGCATCATTGTAAATACTTAAAGATAAATTAATTACGGTTTCAACTTTTATAGGAATTGGTTCAACAATTATAACATCACGTTGCAATCTTGACCAATTTAATAAGTTTTCCATCAAGTTATATAGTGTATCAGCAGATTTATAGAGCATATCTGAAATTTCTAATAATTCTTCTTTCGTAAACTCACTTGACTGCTCTGTTATCATTTTTGTAAGACCAAGAAATGAGCCAATTGGACCACGTAAATCGTGTGCAATTATCGAAAAAAACTTATCTCGTTCTTTGAGTGAAGATTCTAATTTCGTATTAGTTTCTGATAATTCTTGTTCTTTATTTATTAATTGTTCCTTAAGAAGAATCATCTCATAAGCCTTTTCCTCCATAATCTGACGGTTAATTTGCATTTCCTCATTTCTGGTTTGATATAGATCTTTAAGCTCGTTAATTTCTTCAATATAATCATTTAGTTCTCTTACATTATTCTTTAATTGATTTTCGTAATCCTTCATTTGACTTACAAGAAACATTTCTTTTAACAAGGTAGAGATATGAATTCCAATTTCTAATAAATTATTTATTTTTGTTTGATTCCAATCAAAGTCATTGATTGACTCAAATCTTAGTACACCGACAACAATATTGTTGATTCGAATTGCAATATCAATCGTACTTGCTACTTCATTTGTTGAACTTTCTTGGTTGTTTAAATGTGTTTTATTAGAACTTTCAAAATTGTCAATAATAAAATATCCGGCATTATCAAGTTGTGTAATGTAATCAACAGGATTAACAACTGATTTTTTTTCTATATCTAAAAAAGGTAAATCTTCAGGATTAATTGAATAAATTTTATTTAAACAATATGCAGAATCAATTTCGAAATAAGATATTCTAAAAGTATTATAAAATTTGAAAATTTCATCAATAATTTGTATTAGAAGTTGCTCGTTAGAAACTTCGCTTTTATCAATTGCCAATATGTTGTTAATAATTACTAACTTATTTTGATTTTCTACAAGTGTTTTTTCGAAATTTTTCTTCTCTGTGATATTGATTGAAAATCCAAATATTCCTATTACTTCTTTTCTATCGTTTAAAACTGGATTTTTGTATGTTGTCATCCAGTGTTCTTCACCTTTCGAAATCACTTTTTCCTCAAAATGAAGAGAATGTTTAAGTTTAACAACATCTTTATCATCGCTAACATATTTCTCGGCAAACTCGTTGGGCCATAATTCAAAATCTGTGCTATTGATAATATCTTTTCTTGATTTGCCATTATACTCACAAAAATGGTTATTTATATATAAATATTTTCCACTAATATCTTTAATCCAGACTAAAATTGGCGAATTATCAAAAATCGCGAATCTTTTATAAATACTAAATAGCTCTCTGTAGCTAATTGGTTGATCATCGTTCACTGTTTGCTCCTAATTTTACCTAAATGAAAATGAATGTGAAACAAGTAATTTGGTTTGGTCAAGAATATGATTTATGTTGTAATCATCGGATTGGACAACATATTCAATCAAATGCCAAACTCCTCCAATAAGGAAGTGAACGGCACATTCAGGAATAAGTTGCGGATGAAATACTTTGTGTTCAATTCCATCTGATATAATAGATTTCAATATTGTTTTAAATCTATTGGTAGAATAAGTTAAATTTTCATAATTGGGATCGTTCCAGAATGCAAATTCTTGCAAAACAATCTTAGCAATTTCCTTTCTATTATTTGCTAATAAAATGATTTGTTTGGAACATTCAAATAACTTTTCTTTCTCGTCTAAGTTGTTATTTTGAGAGATTTCTTCAACTTCATTAGCAAGAATAGTCCAAATTTGAACCATTAACTCTTTTAAAATTTGGTCTTTATTTTCAAAATATAAGTACACAGTGCCAGTGCCAATACCACATCTCTTGGCAATTGTGCTAATTTTTGAGTTGTAAAATCCCTGCTGTGCAAATACCTTTGCACTAACAGAAAGAATTAAATCTTTTTTAGATTTATCATTTATTGGAATTTTTTTCATTAAAAGCAAATTAACAATTATTCTAAATTAACAAATAAATTTTAAAAATCAATTTAAAAAATAAAAAATTTTAATATTTAGAAATTTTAAATTAGGTTATTTCACTTATTTTAGAGCAAATTAAAATTATTTTGTATATTTCATCTACTTTTTTTGGGATTTTTGTAATTTTTTCCTAATTTTGACGTTTAAATATTATTGAAATTAATTATTGAAATTAATTATTTATTTACTATTTGTTATTTTAAAACAGAGGTTTTTATGAAAAAAATACTTATACTTTTTTTACTTGTAGTATTTTCGAGTGCAAATGTTCTTGCAATTGATTTATCACAACTAAATTTACCCAAATCAATCATCTTAGATGAACCAAAAGATTTGAACTTACCCAAAAATCAGGCTGAAAAACCTGTTTACGTAATATTTGACAATTTCGTTGCAAATGATAAGAATAACGAAGGAGCAGTAATTTCTAATCTATTTGAACTATGCTACTACGATATGTATCAAATGTATCCAGCTCCTGATTACAATTACAACTCCTTTATGTTAAGAACTACCTATAGTGATGCTTTCTTTTCCCAATACAAAATAACTGATTTTGATGTTGCAATTTTCCCACTTGGTGAATATCCTTTGAATATAGCTACAAATGGTGGTATTAAAGTAATAGATAAAATAAACGAAATGCTTGATGCAGGCAAAAGAGTGATGGTAATCGGAAGAAGAATGATGATGTGGGCATTTTACCCTGCTGCTGAACTTCAAGCAGGAAAAGATCCTGTTGTGATTGACTTCTTAACTACAACTCTTGGAATGAAAAAAGATAGTTCTGGTTTTCTTGATATGAGAATGGGCAATACTTGGAGACCTTTCCACGTTACAAGTATTGAGAGCAACCCAACTACAAAAGGTTATGATATGTACTGCAATGTTGGATATGGCAGAAACGTTGAGCCAGCATTTCCATTTATATTCCAAAATTTTGTTGATGTTTTCCAAGTTAATCAAGTTGATGGAGTTACAGCCACTACTTGGATTGATCAATTTCTAACAATTAACCAAGAAAAGCATTTAGAAGTTACTAATGAATTTCCTTATGGAAGATTTATGACAGGTTTATCTGCTCAGATAGGTGATGGTAAAATGACTATGTGGACTTATGCTCCAGATGTACCAGCCGCCCCTGAAATGGGGTTTTTCCTTAACTACGAAAAATTCTCAATGGATTGGTTCACTATAGATTTACCCAAGCCAATTCCTTGGATTGAGTTTGAAACTTCTTTAGTTGATTTTGGCGAAACATTGCCCGAATCTGAAAAATTCAAAGAATTAAGATTTAGAAATTTTAGTACTAAACCATTCGATCTAGTTAAAATATATACTGATGAATGGACAGAAGAAGGTATTTATACTATTACTGAAAAGCCTACCCTACCTTACACAATGCAACCAGGTGAAGTAGCAAAAGTCAAAATAAAGTTCAAGCCAACTGACGAAGAAGAATACGAAGATCAGTTAGTTTTCGAAACTACTGCTCAAAATGGCTCTGTTAAAGCAATTATTCTTAAAGGAATTGGAGGTAAAGATGCTCCAACTGGTCCCGAAATCACAGTGCAAGAAGAACCATTTAACTTTGGAATAGTTGATATAGGCTCTGCAGTTATCAAGGATTTCACATTTGAGTCCTCTGGCACAGCACCACTAATTGTTAATAAAATTGAGTTTACAAAAAATGATGATTTTGTTTTCAATTTTCCAAATACAATGAATTACCCAATTGTTGTTCAGCCCGGTGCAGTTTATGCCATCCAAGTTCGCTATTCACCACGTGAATTTGGCAAAACTTATAATTGCACTTTGAAAATCACTTCTGATGCCAAAGTAAATCCAACATCATATATTTATGGTGTTGGTAAAACACCAAGTCCATCAGAAGGTCCAATCATAGAAGCAAGTATTGACACTTTAGATTTTGGTAAAGTTGTACCTTTGCATACTATTACCAAAAATGTTGATATTTTAAATACGGGCAAACAGGATTTGAGAATCAATTTGATTTATTTTGCAGAAAATTATGACGACGCTTTCTCTATCCCAGATGAAGTTATAGATAATACTCCACTTGTTATTAAACCTTATGAAAAATCTACAATTCCAGTTTCGTTCAAGCCTTATGATGATAAAACTGAATATTTTGCTGATTTAGGTTTCTTTACAAACGCATTGAATGAAGGTGGAGATGATTATCACATTTTCTTTGAAGGTATTGGCGATGTTAATGGACAATCTGTTTCGGACAATATTTTATACCAAATGTTAACTATCAACACCTATCCAAACCCAGGTACAGAAAATGTTTTCATTCAAATTAATTCTCAATTTACAACTAAGTTTGTAACAGTCAAATTATATAATCTTGACGGGAAATTCTTGAGCAATATATTTTCAGGATTCTTACAGCAAGGTCCTAACAATTTACCTCAATTAAGCAATTTACAAACAGGTTCTTATTTTATTTCTATTGAAGACGGTCAAAACAGATTAGATTATCCATTTATTATCGTTAAATAAATTGGCAAACAAAAAATCTGTTTAATTTTGGTCCTCACCCTAAATCCCTCTCCACAAATGGAGAGGGATTTTTTTAAAGGGTAAAGGAATTTTGGGGTTTGGCTAAAATGAGGCTGTATCATAAGTCCTAAATATTTCAATATTGTCATTCCCGTGCAAACGGGAATCCACTAATATAGAGGATTTATGGATTCCTACTTATGTGGGAATGACTGCAAAGCTGACTTAGGAGACAGCCTCTAATTTCGTAAAAATCTTTCTATTCTTATTTAATAAAATCGAATTTTTCACCATCAAATAAGCCTTTATCACTCAATTTAATTTTCGGAATTACAAGTAATGCCATAAATGATAAAGTCATAAAAGGCGACTTAAGCGGAGAACCCAATTCAGCAACAATTTCTTGTAATTTTCTGTATTTTGCTGCCACTTCATATCCATCTTGGTCGGACATTAATCCAGCAATAGGCAAAGGCAAATGATGAATAGATTCACCATCATAAACAGACATTCCGCCTTTGGATTCAATTACTGAATTAACTGCTTTGCAAATCGAAAAGTTGTCTACTCCGACAGCAATGATATTATGTGAATCGTGTGCAACTGTCGTAGCAATTGCACCTTTTTTAATGCCAATATTATGAATTAATGCAACAGCTGGCTTTGTATCCTGATACCTATTAATTACTGCAATTTTTAGAATATCATCATTTATGTTTGGTTGAAAATCTTTGCCAATTTCGTTGATTTGATAATTCATTCGTTCAGTAATCAACTCTCCATCTTTGGCTACAATCACAGGATATTCAGATTGATTTATTAGCAGCTCAAAATCAGACTCATTTTTGGCATTTGCATTAAACACATTGATTGGCATTACTTGCTTATGTTCAATTAAAGTTTTTCCATTTTCAACAATTAATTCACCATCAATATATGATTTTAGAACATTGAAATTCTGAAAATTATCCACAACTATGAAATCAGCAAAATCATCCTTTTGCAATAGTCCAACTTCAAGACTATAATGCTTAATTGGATTTAGAATAGCAGCTTTTAGAACATTCATAAAATCATAACCATTATCTAAAGCACGAATTACTGTATCTTTAATGTGCATTTCTGATAGTGTATCTGGATGCGAATCATCAGTACAAAACATACACATATCTGGATAATCTTCCAATATTGGAGATAATGCTTCATAGTTTTTTGCAGCACTTCCCTCACGAATCAATATTTTCATACCTTGCTTAACTTTTTCTAATGCTTCTTCTTTTGTAAAACATTCGTGGTCTGTTGTAATGCCAGAAGCAATATATTTAGACAAATCTGCACCGCTTATTCCAGGAATATGTCCGTCAATTGGTTTATTCATTGATTTTGCAATGTCAAGTTTTTTCAACACTTCTGAATCTGAGTAAATCACACCCGGAAAATTCATCATTTCACTAAGATATTTTAAATTATATTTTTCGAATAAAAATTTAACTTCATCAGCATTAATGATTGCTCCTGATGTTTCGAATGTAGTGGCAGGCACACAAGAAGGCACCCCGAAGAATATTTTGAATGGCACTTCTTTGGCATTTTCAATCATCCATTCAACACCTTTAACTCCCAAAACATTAGCAATTTCGTGTGGGTCAGAAACTGTTGCAACTGTTCCGTGTACCGAAGCCAACCGAGCAAATTCGCTTGGTGGCAACATTGAACTTTCGATATGAATATGTGCATCTACAAATCCCGGCATAATGTAATTAGGGAATGATTTAGTGCTTTTTACGATGTTTTTGATTTTACCATTTTCTACAAATATTGTTCCTGCATAGATTGTTTCAGAGAGAATATCAACTATATTTCCTGATATTTCAAAATTGTTCATAATTTTTCCTTCTAAATAAATGCAAATTAAGAAATTATGATCATTAAATCATATATTTTTATGGTATGTTTTTTGCTTAATTCTTATTAAATAAAAGTAATTTGGTAATTTTGTAATTAAGGAGTTAATCAAATGAAAACTTTTCTTAAAATAAATATATTTCTCATTTTCATATTTAGTTTTGGAGTGGCTTTTTCGCAAAGCGGAATAATCCTACCAAAATATGATTATTCAAAATATCCAGAAATATCTGCAAGTTTGTTTATTTTTGATGCTGAACAATCATCACCAAATCAATCATACAGCATTGATAATATTGTAGTTATGGATAATGGAATAATTCCTTCCAATTTGATGTTTTCAAATCCAAACCAAAATTTGATTCAGAATGCTTCAATTAATTTTATAGTTGATTTGAGTTTAGAAAATCTTAATATTCCAAAATCGAGATTTCAGTTTGCTATTGATTTTTATAAATCATTCATTGATTTGGTTGATTCAACTAAGATTGAATTTGCTTTAACTTCATTTGATGCAATCAATTATTATAATTTGGGTTTGAATTTTTCCAAAACCAAGTTCCTCCAGATTTTAAGCACCCTGAAATCCGAGAATAGTTCCACATTAGATCAAGCGTTTATTGACAAACCAGCTGGTGCAGTTGAGATACTAACCAATGCAAGGTTCAAAAAATTTGCAGTATTAGTTACAGATGGAAGTGCTTTTCTTGATGTGGATAAAATTAAAAATACTTTGATTGACAATAATATTACTCCATTAATTTTGGTTTTAGGAAAACCCGCAAGCCAAGAATTGATTGATTTTACTAAATCAACAAGTGGATATATTTACGATGAAGTAGCAACTGACTATGATATCGAACTTCTATCAAAATACTTTTATTCGCTTATTCTCGGTTTTGAACCAAGCCTTTTAACATATCAAGACAATAATATTTGCAATGAATTGCATTCTGCGGAAATTACAATGCCATCAAAGAGTTATTCCGCAAGTTTCAATTATTCGATAAATTCACTTAAAAAACCATTACTTGTTTCCACACCTTCTGCATTAGGTTTTAGTTCAGTAATACCGTTAACTACAAAAGATTTAGCATTAACTATAACTGCTGTCAATTCTGATATTACAATTGAAGATTTTAGTATCCAAGATATTCGATATAAAATCGTTACTGGAGATATCACTGAACCTTTTATTCTGCAAAAGGACAAATCGCATAATTTAACAATTCGATATACACCAAGTGATTCTGCAATAACATTTACAACTTTAGTCATCAAATCAAATGCTTGTTTTGGTTCGGAAGTTTATCTTACAGGTGGATTTCCAAATACACCACCAGTGGAGAGAACAATAAAATTAACAACACCAAAATGTATTCCAAATTCTGTTCCAACTTTAATTCCAGGTGATACATTTTCTGTAGAATGGATTGGTTTGTTACCCCGAGATGTAATACAATTGGAATATTCATTGGATAATGGAAGATATTGGGATACATTAGCAAGCAATATTGACAATCTAAAGTATTTATGGACAGTTCCTAATACTCCAACAGATGAAGGTTTGATTAGGGCAATACAATTATGGCCCAATAATGTTGGCAGAACATTAGATTTAAAACATCTAAAGGAAGTTAACACTGCCTTCTTCAATCCAGAGGGCAACTTAGTAATTACTTCAAGTGCTGATAAATCAGTAACTATTTGGAATGCAAATAATGGAAAAATTGTTAGCTTATTGAATGGTCATTCTGACGAAGTAAAATATGCAGTTTTTAATAACAAAGGTGATAGAGCCGCATCTGTAGGAAAAGACGGAAATTTAATTTTATGGGATATTAATTCTGGACTTGAAATAACAAAAAAATCATATCCTGAAGTCTGGCTGCACTCTGTTCATTTTTCGAATGATGACAAATTTCTTTTAATATCTTGTAATACTGGCTGTGCTACAGTGCTTAATGCAGCTGATTTAAGCGAAGTTTCAAAAATAGAAGCATATCCTAATGG
>DYPF01000016.1:0-8421 GCA_020720105.1 Chloroherpeton thalassium | reverse complement strand
ACAGGCGAAGAAGATGTTCGATTGTGGGATGTGAATACTGGCACGCCGCTACCTCCTCATATTATCAAAGAACATAGCAAATCGGTTATGACTGCTGTATTCAATTTTGATGCAAAGAGGATTTTAACTGCATCACGCGACTTTACCGCTAAGATTTGGAATTTGGAGCAGAGAGATTTGCAGATGGATACAACTGATTGTTTATTCCGAATCAAAGATGTTGATTTGGATATTGTTAATGTTGATTTCGGTGATGTGCCACTTTACGATTCTAAAGATACATTGATAAAGCCATTTTTAGATAATATTACAGACTTCAATTTTGAAGCAAGAAATTTGACTATAACTAACTTATCTAATAGTTTCTCGGTTTTAAGCAAAGTAAAATTACCTTTTGTTTTGGATACTTTGTTTTCTACAAGTATAAATTTACAATTTAGACCAGTAAAACCGGGAATAGTATCGGACACAATTACACTTTATACTCCGAGCAAAATTTATAAATCTATTTTAACAGGAAATGGAATTGACCGTGGACTTTTCGCATATTCTAATCTAATTGATTTTGGGCAAATCGAGGTGGGAGACACCAGAGACACAGTAATATCACTGATGGTTGTTAATAAAGGAATGGCTGATGTAAATGTTCAAAGCATTACTATGATGGGACCTGATACTCTGCATTTTAGAATTCTTAACAATCCTATGACAACAACATTAGCACCCAATAAATCGATGGGGCTGGTAATCCGTTATTCTCCTACAGCAATTGAATTGAATAATGGAACTATTGCATTCAATTTTGATGGAGCACTTTCGCCTCTCAAAATTGGTGTATTTGGCGAAGGTATTATGCCAAGAGTGGATACTCTAACTTTGGCAATTGGACAGGTCTCTGCAAATGTAGGAGAAGTATTCGAATTACCAATAATTGTCAAGAATTTGTCAAAAGATGGAATTAGACCTACAATTACAGGAATAACTACACATTTAAGATTTAATTCTTCACTTTTATTGCCATTAGATTACCATCCAAATTGGTTTGACGGTGAAGATAGAGTGATGAAATTAACTTTACCAACAACATTCCAAAGTGATTCAGTTTTGTTGAAAATTAGATTCAAAGCAAATTTAGGAAATGATTCATTATCCAATTTAACTCTTGAAAATTCTTCTCCAATTGGATTAGGAAAAATAAAAATTACAGAAGAGAGCGGACAATTCAGATTAACTGGTTATTGCACAGAAGGCGGAGCCCGTCTTTTCGATTCTGAAGGGAAAGTATTTCTAAAGCAAACTTATCCTAACCCAACAAATGGCGATATAAATTTGGACTTCTCAATTATTGAAGTTGGTTATACCAGAATTTATGTAATTGATGCACTTGGCAAGGAAGTAAAATTACTTGTGGAAGGTAAGTTGCCCAAAGGTGAATATCATTATAATTTGAACATAAACGATTTGCCATCTGGACAATATCGTTATGTTTTGGAAACTCCATCAAGAAAGTTTTCTCAATCATTAATTATCCAAAAATAACATCAATTTTTATATTATTATAGAAAGGTAGCAATGGAAAAAATACAATCTATTCGTGGAACAAAGGACATTTTACCAGATTCGATTAATTTATGGCACTATATATTTGATAAATTCAATCAAGTTTCAAATAAATTTAATTATAAAGAAATACGTACACCAATTTTTGAGAAGACAGAAGTATTTCACCGTAGTATTGGCGAAGGCACCGATATTGTAAATAAAGAAATGTATACCTTTACCGACAAAGGTGGCGAGTCTATTACTCTTCGTCCCGAAGCCACTGCAGCAGTTGTTAGGTCTATTGTTCAAAATTCAATATTAAACGAAAGTCCAACAGCACGTTTATGGTATTTTGGTCCTTTCTTTAGATACGAAAGACCACAAAAAGGAAGATTACGCCAGTTTCACCAATATGGTGCAGAATTAATTGGCTCTCCAAATCCCGAAGCGGATATTGAAATTATTTTACTTGCAAATGATTTGGTTAAATCCATTGGCATTGAAGATTATCAACTTCTAATAAATTCCTTAGGAAATGCAAACTCACGAAAAATGTATCGTGATAAATTAGTGGATTTTCTGAACGAAAACCGAGATTCTTTATCAGCAGATAGCCAAGCAAGATTGGAGATAAATCCTCTTAGAATACTTGACTCAAAAGATGAAAATGATATTGAATTATTGGCAAATGCTCCAGTTATTTTAGAAAGTTTAGACGAAGAAAGTAAAATCCATTTTGATTTTGTAATAAATACATTAGATAAATTAAATATTAAATATGAGATTAACAATAGATTAGTACGTGGATTAGACTATTATTCCCACACAGTTTTCGAATTCAGAAGCAACCACTTAGGAAGCCAAGATTCGTTTGGTGGTGGTGGAAGGTACGATAATTTGATTGAGAATTTAGGTGGAAAAAGCACTCCTGCTATTGGCTTTGCCTTTGGAATTGAAAGGTTGATTTTAATATTAGAAACCTTGAACAAACTCACAGCAAACGCAGACTCAATTGATTATTATATTCTTACTCAGAATAGTCAATATATTCCATTTGCGTTTGAAATTGCAGAAATAATAAGAAGTAATGATAAAAGTGCTATTGTTGAAATTATGAGAAGATCAATAAAAGCACAAATGCGCGAAGCAAATAAATTGAATGCAAAATTTGCAATTATTATTGGCGAAAGTGAATTTGAGAATCAATCTATTACAATAAAAGATTTAACAAACAGCACTCAAGAAACTATTGATTTATCTAAATTTTTGACAAGCCTTACATAAACTATGAAAAATTTATTAATTGTTGCTTATTATTTTCCACCATCTGGTGGACCTGGAGTTCAACGTGTTCTGAAATATATTAAGTATTTACCTGAATATGGCTGGAATCCAATTGTATTTACTGTAAGAGATGCTGATTATCCAGCAATAGACGAATCACTTTTAAGCGAAATTCCTCAAAATACAACCGTAATTAAAAGTAAAATTTTTGAACCTTATCACTTTTATAGAAAGTTAATGGGAAAGTCCAAAGATTCCCCAATTGATGTAAATAATATTAAAAAAGAAGGCGATAAATTATCTTGGAAGGAAAAAGTAATTGAATTCATTCGATCAACTTTTTTCATACCTGATGCTCGTATTGGTTGGTTTTTTACAAGTAAAAATGAATTAAAGCAAACACTCAAGCAATATAAAATTGATGCAGTTTATAGCTCTTCCCCACCCTATACAGCATCTTTAATCGCAAAAAATGCCGCAAAAATATTAAGAAAACCTTGGATAGCAGGATTTCGTGACCCTTGGACAGAATTCATTCATACACCAAAGCGTTGGTGGTTACCAAAAATGATTGATAAATATCTAGAAAAAAAAGTATTTTCAGAATCTGACTTAGTTGAAGTTGCTTGGATTGGAATCAAAAAAGATGCAATTTATAAGTACCCTGATTTAAACCCAGATAAATTTATTCATATTCCAAATGGTTTTGATTCAGCGGACTATCCCAAACTTCAAGAAATATCAAATGATAAATTTACTTTAACTTATACTGGTTCGATGTATGGCAAAAGAAATCCTGCAGCATTATTTGATGCCATAGAGTTGCTAATACAAAGTAATCAAATCGACTTATCACAAGTTCATTTTCGATTTATTGGCAGGTTCGGAGACGATATTCACACTATGATACAAAATACTTCTTTTTCGGAGTGCATCGAAGTAATTAATTATCTTCCTCATTCAAAAAGTATTGAGATGTTACTCAGAAGTGATTCCTTGCTGTTGATAGTTGACGAATCAAAAGAAAGCGAAGAAATTGTTCCGGGTAAAGTTTATGAATATCTGGGAACTTACAAACCATTGCTGGTTATCGCACCCGAGCAAGGAGCGATTGCAGATTTGATTGAGGAGACTGGAGCAGGATTAATTTCACATCAATCCAATATCGACAAAATTGCCCAAAACTATTTGCAATTATTCCATAATTGGCAAAATAAAATTCAGCTGAACTCAATCAAAAAGGACAAAATTAATCAATACGAAAGAAAAGAATCCGCAAGAAAACTTGCAGAGTTGCTCGATAAATTGAATAATAATTAAATATCTTACTTCAATATATGTATAATTTCCTGCAAATCACCATCAATTTTATGATCAATCTCAAAACCATATAATTCGCAGAGTAGCGGATAAATGTCGATATTCCTTAAGCCATTAATGCGATAACTCTTTTTAAAATCAGGACCTATTGCCATAAAAGTTGCCTGCATATCCATACAACGATTATCGTATCCGTGAGTAGCAACATATTTATCGCTAAATGGTCTATCTGTTAAAAACAGCCAACCACAATCAGCAATTACAAAAATATCACTGATTCTATCATTATTCTTATAATGATACCTTTGGGGAATTTCTGATTTTTTATACACTTCGTAATAATTTTGATTTTGTTTTAATAATTCATAAACTTTTTGATTAAATCCTTCTTTAGGTTGGATAAAAGCATAAACACTATTATTGATAATTGTTGCATATTCATCAGGGATAATTTGCTTTAAATTAATTGTCCTTTCTTTAGATAAATCAGTCATTCCATGGTCAGAAACAATTATTATGTTCAGAGAATCAAATATTTTTCTGTTTTTCAATTCTGTAAAGAAATAGCTTAATACTGAATCTAATGCTTTGTTTGACTCGTTTAATTCCCTTGAATTACTACCATAATTATGACCGTAGGAATCTGGAGAATCGAAATACAAAGTGATAAATTTAGGTTGCTCACCAATTGGTAATTTTAACCAATCCAATACTCCGTTAACTCTTTCTAAATAATCTCGTTTATGTTCGTAAGGATGATAATAATTTGGTCTTCTCTTTTCGTCAGCATTCTCACTGCTGGGCCAAAAGTAAGATGCAGCAATTACATTGTTTTTACGACAAGTTTCCCAAAAAGCTTCTCCCAGATACCAACTTGAATTTGTTGCTTCAGGTTTGCCGATAGAATATTGTTCGTTCTTTTTATAATCAAAAAAATTATTAGCAACAATTCCGTGATTACCTGGATATAAACCAGTTATAATTGATATATGATTTGGAAATGTAGAAGAAGGGAAAACAGGTTGCAGATATGCTGCATAAACTCCTTCCTTAGCAACATCTTTCAAAGTACTATTAAAGCCTCGCTCTGTATAATCGTATCTAAATCCATCTAACGAAATCAGAATTGTAGTGTGAATATCTTTTGAAAATGCACTACTAAGCAGTAAAATAAATGCAAATTGTAGAGAAAATATATATTTCAGATTAGCCTTTAAATATGTTTTTTTCATTTTTTAAACTCAAGTTATTCATAAAATTATATAAAATTTCTGAATAATTAGTTAATTTTTTAAAAATTATAATAAAATAATTAAAAAATATATGTTTGAAATTATTTTACTAACAATATTTGTTTTATTTTTCGTAATTTTGTAATCTTATTAATTCACTAATGTTTAACTAAACAAACCTTGTGTTTTTATTAATTAATAAAGCACAAAAAATGGAGCCGTAATGGACGAAAATTTAGAAATTATGCAAAATGTTGTTGGAACCGACAAGCCTCTTGTCACAACAAAATATCAAACTGTGGATCAATTATTTGATTCTGGTTTTGATGAATTAGATATGGATAAAAGTATATTCCAAGAGATGATTGACCGCACTGTTGAAGATATTAAAGAAGAACAATTAATCAAAGGAAAAATTATTGAATTCCACAAAGACGAAGTTATCGTTGATATAGGATTCAAATCTTATGGTTATATCCCTCGTGGCGAATTAATCAATCCTGAATCATATAGTTTAGGCGAAGTTATTGAAGTGTACGTTGAGAAATTAGAAGACCCATCAGGTCGTGTAGTATTATCTCGTCGTCGTGCTGACTTTATGAAGATTTGGGATAGAATTCTGGAAATTCACAATAACCAAGAAACTTTCTCTGTTAAGATTTTACGCCGCATCAAAGGCGGTATGGTTGTAGACTTATTAGGTATGGAGGCTTTCTTACCTGGTGGACAAATTGACATCCGCCCTGTTAGAGATTTTGATACATGGGTTGGTCAAAATATTGATATCAAGATTGTTAAAATTACTCATACAAACTACAACGTTGTTGTTAGTCATAAGATTTTATTAGAAGAAGAATTAAGTGGACAAAGATCAGAAATTATGTCCCGCTTAGAAAAAGGCTTGGTGCTTGAAGGTGTTGTTAAAGCAATTGCTGATTTCGGTGTATTTGTAGACTTAGGTGGTGTAGATGGTTTAGTTCACATTACTGATTTATCTTGGGGTAGAGTTACTCATCCAACTGAAGTTGTTGCATTAGATCAATCCGTGAAAGTTGTTATCCTTGATTTCGATCAAGACAAACGCAGAATTTCTCTCGGTATGAAGCAATTAACTTCTCATCCTTGGGATGCAATCGGCGAAAGATACATTCCTAACACTAAAGTTATTGGTAAAGTTGTTTCTTTGACCGATTACGGTGCATTTATCGAAATTGAAAAAGGTATCGAAGGTTTAATTCACATCAGCGAAATGTCTTGGACTCAGCACATCAAACATCCTTCACAGGTTGTTTCTTTAGGTCAAGAAGTGGAAGCTATTGTCCTAAATATCGACAAAGATAATAAGAAATTAGCTTTAGGTATGAAACAACTTATGCCAGATCCTTGGGATAATTTAATGAAGAAGTACCCAGTTGAAAGCGAACATGTTGGTATCGTTCGTAATATGACTAACTTTGGTGCATTTGTTGAATTAGAACCAGGTGTTGATGGTTTGGTTCATATCAGCGATCTATCTTGGACTAAGAAAATCCGTCATCCGGGTGAATTCGTTAAGAGAGGCGAAGATTTGAAAGTTAGCGTTATCGGCATTGATTTAGACCAACGTAGAATTTCATTAGGTCATAAACAAGTTGGTGTTAATCCTTGGGACATCCTTGAAAACACTTACAGAGTTGGCGAAGAAACTACTGGTAATATCGTTCGCATTATCGAAAAAGGTATTATCGTTGAATTGCCTGACGAAGTTGATGGCTTTGTTCCTGTTTCTCAATTATCATTTGCTCCTGTTAGAAATATCAGCGAATACTTCAAACTCGAAGACACTTTGCCTTTAAAAGTAGTTGAATTTGATAAAGAAGCAAAGAAAATTGTTCTTTCTGCTGTGGAAGCATTAAAAGGCAAAGAATCTTCAATTGTTGATGAATATAATACTAAACATCCTGTTCCAAATGCTGACCAATACTCAAGTTATGAAGTTGGACAAGATTCATTAGCTGAAGAAATTGCAAGTATGGAAAGTGAAACTGAAGCTTATTTGAAGCAAGAAGTTAATTTCTATCCAAGTATTGATGAAGCTTTTGATGAGATGAAAAAAGATAATGAAGTTATTCAGATTAAGAATACTGAACCAATGAAACTTTCTGATATTACTGCTAAAGTAATCGTAAAAGAACAAGTAGAAGCTCCTGCTGAAGTAGTAATTGAAGAAGCTCCTGCTGAAGTAATTGAAGAAGCTCCTGCTGAAGTAATTGAAGAACCAAAAGAAGAACCAACTAACGAATAAAATTCATAAGTAAATGCAAAAACACAAAAATGGCTGCCCACAAGCAGCCATTTTTATTAAATATATTATCTCGTAGGGGCAGAGCTTGCTATGAACACATATATTGTAAATTCTTCACTTCGTTCTTAATAACAGCGAAACTCAAACATTCTGAAGGCAGGAATTAGTTATTCACCTCACGAAGTGAGCGTTAGGTTAATAAACCAATACATCTGCACTCTGAAGAACTCTAAACTTCGGACTGCTTTCGACTTTACCTCTTGAATTATGCCCTTTATTTCGCAAATAAACGAATTTGATACTAAGTTTTTTTCTTTCATTTTCTTCTTTCTAATAAAGTATTTAATAAAAGTTTACCTTTGTTTGTTAATCTATATTTCTGTTTCGGGCTATTAGGTGATTCAGGTATTGTCTTTTCAATTAAGTCCAAATCAACAGAAGGAAAAATATAATGTTCTCTAAAAGATTTATTTTGTTTGTTCCTGAATATTTCGCAACTTTCATAGAAACGCTATTAACATCTGCTAAAAGATAAGCCACGTAATTGTATTTACCCTCATTCGTAAAAAGATCTAGATTTTGCAGAAAAGTATTGTTTAATTCATAACCCTTCTCTTCGTAATAGATTTTTAATTGTTTAAAACTATGGTCTGAGTATCTGGGAGAGGGGGAGGACAAATATTTGGATAAGAGCGGAAAATTAATTAAATTTGGAAAAAGTACAGGAAGAAAATCGAAAATAAAGTCTCCTTTTTTAAG
>DYPF01000191.1 GCA_020720105.1 Chloroherpeton thalassium | reverse complement strand
TATGCGATTTTCATTTGGAAGAAGTCTTGCTTGCAAATAACCATTATCAAGATATAGCGAAGCGGCATCAGTTTGGTCTTGATTAGCCTCCAAATTTTGCTTTAATTTGACTGCATCGTATAAATCGCCGGGCTTGAAGTCTAACCTTCTTTGCAAAAGATTATCAATATAAACGGTATTACCTTCGAAATTGATATTGCGAATATAATATTGATTGCCTTCAAATACATTAATAACGATATTGACCTTTTCGGTTTCGGGATTATATTCTAATGAATCGCTTAAAATCTGTGCATCTACAAAACCCTTTGATTTATAATAATCTAAAAATAAAATTTTATCTTCTTTGTATTTGCTCTCATCAAATTTTCCTGATTCCCAGAATTTCCACCAAGGCACATCTTCGGTTTCCTTCATTGCACCAACTAAATCATCAGCTTCAACTTTTTTATTACCATTTACAGTTATAGTTCCAACCTTAAACTTAGCACCTTCGTCAATAAATATATGCAAATCTGAATAATTCTCTAATTCTGTGGCACGAATATCGCAATTTACTTTGGCATACAATAAACTTTCTTCATCGTATAATTTTTTCAATTTTTGCTTAACAAGGAAAGTATCATTATTAGATAAAACTGTTCCCTTGGGTTTGCCAATTGCTTCTAAAATTTCTTTGGTTTTGATTTTATCATTATCGTGGACAATAATCTCGTTCAGTCTTGGAAATTCTTCAACTTTTATTACCAAAAATATTCCTAAATCAGTTGCTCTTTCAACTTCGATTTCTATTTTGTGGAATTGATTTCTCTTCCATAAATTGAGGATAGCATTTTGTATCTTAGTTTCGTTTACAGTATTGATAACATCGCCAACACGCAAGCCAGAAATAGAGATTACTGTTTCGGAAGTAACATAATTATTTCCGTCCACACTAATACCCGCAATAATTATTGATTGGGGCTTAGTTTGTGGATCAAATTGTGCAAAAGAAAAATTTAGACTTATTATAAATAATAGAATTATATTTATGAAAAGATATTTATTGTTTTTCATTGGGTTATTAATTAGTTAATAAATCGTTAATATGTTTCTTTTTACTTTCATTAGAGACTTGGCTTGATGTTTTACCATATCTTCTTTCTCGTTTTGCATAACTTTCAAGTGAAGAGTAAAGCTCGTCTCTGCGGAAATCAGGCCATAATTTATCTGTAATTACGATTTCACCGTAAGCCATTTCCCATAACATAAAATTACTAAGACGTAATTCTCCCGAAGTTCGTATAAGTAAATCAACATCTGGTAAATCTTTTGTAGATAGATACTTAGGAAAAAGATTTTCGTTAATATCTTCGAACGCTATTCTGCCGAGCTTCAAATCTAATGAGATTAATTGTGTTGCTTGCACTATATCCCATCTGGAACTATAACTTAAAGCAAGAGCGAGAGTTAAACCAGTGTTTGCTTTGGTTTTTTCAATAGATTCGAAGAGTAAATTTTGAATCATAAGTGGCAATGAATTTGTTTTTCCAATTGTTTTGATGCGAACGTTATTTTTATGGAGGTCAGCGACTTCCTTTTTCAAATAATATTCTAAAAGTTTCATTAATCCGTTTACTTCTTCTGATGGTCTATTCCAATTTTCTATTGAGAATGAATACAAAGTGAGATATTTCACCCCCATTTGCGAACAGGCTTTCACAATATCCCGAACACTTTCGACTCCTTCTCTGTGACCTTTTAAACGATTCCATTCTTTGCTTTCTGCCCAGCGACCATTGCCATCCATAATGATACCAATATGACGAGGGAGTTTAACTTTGGATAATAGATCGTTTTGTAATTGCTTATCTGCCGCAGTTAATTCGTTAATCCACATATAAAATTCCTAAAAAACTCAAGTATAAAAAAAGTAAATCGAACCTCCGATTTTGTAGAATACTAAATTAAGAAAATTTCAATAAATAATCATAATAAATTTTCCCAAACTTGATAGAAAACTTATCTTATAAATAATAACTGATGATTGTGTTGGGTGTTAGGCATTAGGTGGTGGGTGAATTTGTAGGAGGCTTTCTCATAAGTCAGATTTGCAGTCATTCCCATCCTCCGAAAGTGGGGAAAGTGGGAATCTATAATTCCTCTCTATTAGTGGATTCCCGTTTGCACGGAAATGACAATATTGAAATATTGCGGACTTATTAGACAGCAACCTACTAATTGCTTAATAATCCCCGTCATTCACAATTCACAATTCACTTTTTTTTAATAGTACACAACTCATAAGTATTTTTTTCTTAATTTTGCAATTACTAAATTTTTAGTATATTTAGGAGAATTATTAGGAGAATTATTATGAAAAGTATTATGAAAAGTATTATGAAAAGTTTGATTACTATTTTACTAATAGTATTATTATCAAATATAGCATATTTGCAATCCTCACCGATAATAATTGACCACACTTGTACAAAAATTGACCAAGTTCCAACAGAATTTGTGGAGTATGCCAAGAACAATTTCAACTTGTCTTATGGTCATACCTCGCACGGGAGCCAGATAGTTACTGGAATGTCGATGCTGGCAAAAATGCAAAGTTCCATATTTCAATTCAACAAAGGTAGTGGCACTCTAAGCCTCCTTGACGGAACTCCATCGGGAGACTTGGGCAATCCAGACAGAACTACTTGGGCACAAAGAACCAGAGCTTTGCTTGCACAAAATACTACAATAAATATTGTTATGTGGTCATGGTGCGGACAGGTTGGTGGGTCTGAATACGAGATTAATCTATATTTATCATTGATGGATTCATTAGAAAAAGATTTTCCAAATATCAAGTTTGTGTATATGACTGGTCATTTAAATGGTTCGGGCGAAAGTGGAAATGTAAATACACGGAATAATCAAATCCGTAATTACTGCAAGAATAATGATAAAATCCTGTTTGATTTTGCGGATATCGAAAGTTATAATCCTGATGGAGAATATTTCTTAAATAAAAATGCTGACGATGGCTGTAATTATTCTGGTGGGAATTGGGCTAAAGAGTGGTGCGAAGATCATCCAACAGAATGTCCTTCTTGTGGTGATTGTGCACATTCTCACTGCTTAAATTGCTATCAAAAAGGCAAAGCATTTTGGTGGATGATGGCTCGACTGGCAGGTTGGAATGGAATCACTTCTGTTATATCTCCAAATAACTTTGAACTAATAAGTTATATTAATTATAATAGTACAGTTTCATTTAATACTGAAGGACAAGTAACAATTTACGATATACTTGGCAATGTAATAATTCAGAATAATGTTTCAACAAATGAATCAATAAGCTTGGAAAAATTTCCTTATGGCATTTATTTTATTCAAATAAACTCACATATTTATAAAATTCATAAATATTGATATTTGCTATCAATTAAATATTTTAGGTTTGACTAATTAAATTAACCCATATTCGTCAATGCAGATTATTTAAATTGATTAAAATGCTTGATAAAAATAAAGTTTTAGTAGGAATGTCGGGAGGAGTAGATTCATCGGTAACTGCTGCTTTAGTTAAACAAAATGGATTTACTCCCATCGGAGTTACTTTTCAGCCTTACACAAGCGATAAACCCCATTGCCATTGTTATTCTGAATTTGATGCAAAAGATATTTGCGACAGACTTGGTGCTGACTATCACTTTTTGGATTATACCGAAATTTTCAAAAAACAGATCATTGATTATTTTGTTGATGAATATTTACAGGGTCGCACTCCAAATCCCTGCACAAAGTGCAATCCTGAAATTAAATTTGGAGAATTACTCAAATTTGCAGACGAAGTTGGGGCTTATTGGATAGCTACAGGTCATTACGTAAATGTTCGATACAATGAGGAATTGAAGAGGCATATAATCTCTCGTAGCCAAAATTTACAGAAAGAGCAGTCTTATGTTCTATGGGGTTTGCAGGAACATCAAATTTCGCGTGCGATGTTCCCAATTGGCAATATGGATAAAAAACAAACCCGCCAATTAGCAAAGGATTTTGGTTTTGAATTGCACAATAAGTGGGAATCGCAAGATGTTTGCTTTATTCCTGCTAATAATTATCAAGACTATTTATTAGAAAATCATTCAGACTTTTTTAAGAAAGTTGGTGAGGGATATATCATAATGAATGGTAAGATTTTGGGAAAACACAAGGGCTATCCATTTTATACTATCGGACAAAGGCAAGGATTGGGCGTTTCATATTCCGAGCCATTATATGTTAAGGAAATTATACCCGAAACTAACACAATTGTTGTTGGAATAAAATCTGAAATATTGAATTTGGGACTGGTTGCACATTCTGTTAATCTAATTAAATACGATGATTTGCCAGATTGGAAGGACTTCTTTATCAAAATTAGATACAATGATAAAGGAAGATTCGGTAAAGCCAAGCTGGAAAATGGTAAATTAATTGTTATGTTTGATGAGCCAAGAGAAGCAGTAGCACCAGGGCAAAGTGTAGTTCTATACGAAAATGATGATTTAGTTGGTGGTGGAATTATAGAAAAAAGCATCAATTAATAAGAAAAATTAACAAAAATCAGAAAAAGTTAAAAAAATTTCAAAAAAGTCATTGTTGTTTTTTAATTTTTTCGTAATTTTGAATTCTTGATTTCGGGCAATTAGCTCAGTTGGTCTAGAGCATCTGCCTTACAAGCAGAGGGTCGGGGGTTCGACTCCCTCATTGCCCACACCAAACCGAAAGCAGGAATGGCGGAATTGGTAGACGCGCTGGACTCAAAATCCAGTGGCCCTTAAAGCCGTGAGAGTTCGAGTCTCTCTTCCTGCACTCCCCAATAAGTGCAACTACAATATAAATCAATTACTTGCAACGATTTCAAGAAGTGTCTCGATGCAACCACGATACACTTTGATGATATTCAAATTTATCCTATTTTAAGTATTATTTTCTTGATATTTTTTAA
>DYPF01000015.1 GCA_020720105.1 Chloroherpeton thalassium | reverse complement strand
TCTGCATCAAAAGCACCTAACATATTAGGAGGCAAATGCTTATCAAAAGTTCGGGCTTTGCCGATAGTTAAAATCAATTGAACCAAAGAATGATAAATATTAGAAATCCCTTTTTTAGCTTCTGCCCAAAGTAGAGTTTCTAGTTCAAAAAGTCCATTTTGGTTTTGGTGCATAGATACACAGAAGTCCACATTGCCAATTATTTTGGTACAGTCATAATGCCAAAAGTATTCTTTTGCTATTGTGTTTTTTAACTCTTCTTCTCTAATATTTAAGCTATATGGCATATACGTTTTTAAATAATGTTCAGAATTGAAATGTTATAATTTTGTTTCTACAAAAATAAGGAAAATAATATATTTTTACATAAATAAAATTAGGGAAATTTGGTATAATTTGTTTTAGTTATCCTATGACTTGGAGTCATCGGATAACTTTTGCACTTATTAATCATCGCCTCCCCCTTGCCCCACCTGTCCTGACCTGTCGGGATCACTGAGTAGGAATTTATCAGAGAATATCCGTTGCCACTACGTCAATTTCTGAATAGCTTCGAAAATTGTTTCTGGGTGTAAATAATCCATACAGAAGTATTCATTATGCTCGCATTTGCCCTTAAAGTAGCAATAGCATTCTTTTTCGGGTTGTACCAAAATACCTCGTCCGTAAAGTTCAAACTCATTCGGATTAAATATATTGTTGAATAATACTACTTTTTTCTTAAGACCAATTCCCAAATGCAAAGCCATAGTAACTCCAGTTACCAACAAATCAATGCGAGAAACTAATGTAATAAAGTGTTGCAAAGGAAAATAACCCAAATAGTCAGCACCTGTTCGGCGTTGCAGTTCTAAATTTCGTTCGTTCTCAGCTTCTCCTCCCAGAAGTAAAGGATAGTAACCATTAGATTGAAGCAATTTAATTAATTTTTCCCAATTGTCAATACTCCATAAACGAGCAGTCCACCGAGCACCACATCCAGTATTTAACCCAATTATTTTCTTCCCGTCATTTTTAATTTCAAATTGGATAGAATTGTCATAATCTAAAAGGTATTCTTCGCCATTAAAATGCCACCCAAGAATCTCGAATATTTCTTCAGGATACGACTTAGTATTCTCTTGACTAATATCATCAAATAGTCCTGTATTGAATTTATGTTGAGCAGATATATCTAATGGAGATGGTCTAGCGTCAATTAATGTAAAACCACTTTTCTTTTTAGCATTAATTGAATTCATTAATGAAACAGCAGGCAAATCTTTATCTAAATTTATTGCCCAATCAAATTTGATATTTTGTACAATTAATGAATTTTCAAAATTGAAGAATAAGGATTTATCAACTAATTTTGGCAGAATTTCGGGCGAATAAGTTATCCACCAAATCTCTGCATTTGGGTGTGATTCTTTTATCTTTGTAAGAATTGGAGTTGTGCGAATAACATCGCCAATAGCACCAAGTTTGATAATCAAAATGCGATAATCAATTTTTTGGTAATAATCGCAATTTTGACAATGAACTCCATATTGCTTGTGAGGTTTGCAAGGAATATCGCCACGAAAAAAGCGACAGTCAGATTTATAATACATCTAAATTAGTAATTTGTAAAAATACAAATATACTAAAAAGTATACTGAAATAGCAAAGAAAAGTTTAAATTCCACAAATATCTTTCTTGTGTTTCAAATATCTTGAATGGAGTAAGAAGTTCACGTCTTTTATCATCGCGCAAAGCTGCATTCATTAGCGAAACGCCAACACTTGCATTCAACTCAAGTGGTTTAAATAGCATTGCTTCTACGCCAACACGGACAACTCCACCTAAGCGAGTGGCATTACCTTTGGTTGCATAATTTATTGTTGTGTCAAATTGGTCGAGGAAGAAATAATTTTCTTCTAATCTATTAACTATATTACCAATCATTGCAAGTCTTACTTCCGCACTTACATAAGTTTTTGCTTTCAAATATTCTAAATCTTGGAGGACATAATTTACACCGAGAAATGGGGTAATAATTTGCATCGAGTGAAATCTTTTATCTTCTATATTTCTTCCGATTGGAATTCTTTCTTTTGCTGTATAGAATTGATAGTCAATTCCATAAGGGATTCTCCACCTATCATCATCAAAAAATGGAGTAGTAATCCGCACCTCAAAGCCAGGTTGAGCACCCACAAAACCACCACCAAAGACAATTGGTTCATCAGAACTGCTTGGTTGAATTGATTTAGCAGCAGGATTATTATTTATCATTTGCGAAGTAGATAATCCGATTGCAACAGATGTATGTTTAAAGATTTGAGCATTCAAATTTAGTGCAAAAATGAAAGCAAAAGCGGAGATGAGTAATATTTTAATTTTCATAAGCTAAATTCTATCAATTATACTGTAATTATTATTTTTATTATTTACCATATTATATTTAATGATAAGTTCTGCTATCAAGCCAAGCGAAATAAATTGTACTCCGACAATGATCATAGCTATTCCAAACCAAAGCAAAGGTCTATTGCTCAAATTAGTATTTCCCATAAACCATTGTGCTGTTAGTACGCCATCTACTAAAATACCCAAAAAGGACAAAATAAAACCAACAAGCCCAAAAAAGTGCAATGGTCGTTTCATATATTTAGCAGTAACAAGCACGGTTAATAAGTCTAAGAAACCATACAAAAAGCGTGAAAGACCAAATTTGGTATGTCCATATTTTCTTGGATGATGAGTTACAGGAATTTCTGTTACTCGATATCCATCCATAAATGCCAAGGCAGGTAGATAACGGTGCATTTCGCCGTAAACATACAAAGACTTGACTACATCTCGTCTATAAGCTTTCAGCCCACAATTAAAATCGTGAAGCTTCACACCACTAACCATAGAAGTAACTGCATTGAATAATTTGGAAGGAATCGTCTTTGAAATTGGGTCGTACCGCTTCTTTTTCCAGCCCGAAACCAAATCGTAGCCTTCTTTAATTTTAGCTAAAAGAGCAGGTATTTCCTTTGGATCATCTTGCAAGTCAGCATCCATTGTAATCACAAACTTACCTTTGGCTTGTTCAAATGCAACCGACAAGGCGGCTGATTTACCATAATTTCTACGGAATCTAATACAATGAATACGATTATTTTCCTTTCGTAAATTTCTAATTACCTCGAAAGAACCATCTTTAGAGCCATCGTCAACAAAAATAATCTCGTAATCTAATATTTTATTCTCATTTAGAACAGTAACAATCTGATTTGTTAGCTCTGGTAGCGATTCTTCTTCATTCAATAATGGTATTAGCACAGATAGAAAAATCGAACGTTTTTCTACTACTGAATCATTAGTATTTCTTTCTCTTTTGTAATAAGGTGTTTTAGTATTTTCTTGTTGCATAACTAATTTTTAATAATCTTTCTTACAGAAATATTGCAGTTATTATCAATTATTCGGGCAAAATACACTCCTGAATCAAAATCAGCAAGTTTGATTTTTGCAAAATTATCATTTATAATAGTATAAGACAAAATTTCGCCTAAAATATTACAAATCTCGATGGATTTTATTAAATTATCAGAGTTTATGATCGTATAATCATTACTTGGGTTAGGGTATAAGGAAATATTACTATCTTCAAACGCTGCCACACTACTACCCGAATAGTCATAAACGACAACAACATCAAAATAATCAATTAAAATCTCGGATATAACAGCACTATCCTGTTGTTTCATATTTACATTAAGCCAATTACCACCCCACTTATCTACTAAATATGCCGAACTTATATGCTTATCCAAATTAGCCCATTTCATAGTTACAGTATTCGATCCACCAAAAAACAATCTAAAACGATAGCGAACCATAAATACTGTAGAGTCCTGTGTAATTCCAAATATACTTCTATAAGACCAGATATCCCTTTGTTCCGTTGAATCATAAGTGAGGGCAACTGCCGTAAACACATCATTAGGAAAGGGGAAATTAGGTATTTCTTTTTCGTTCAAATGCAAATCCATATTTGATGTCGCACTATCTGAAACACCAAATATCAAGTTATTCCATTCCTGACCTACGCCATTTTTAAGTTTAATTTGGAAGAAGGTATTAGTTGAAAAGGCAATAGACATTGTGAATAATAATAAAATAGGAACTATGAGTAATTTTTTCATATTAAAATTGTCGTTAATAAAATTATCAATAAAAAAAAAGGGTAGCAGAAAAACCACTACCCTAAATGTAATATTTACTTAGAATTATTTCAAAATATTAATTTTAGAAATAGTTAAGTTTGTACCGTTAGATACTTTCAAAATATATGAACCATTGCTTAAAGCTGAAGCATCAATATTTGAAGTGTAAACACCAGCATTATATTGAGCATCGATGATAGTCATAATTTCAGTACCAACTTCGTTGTATAATTTAACTGTTACATTGCCAGTTTCTTTTACTTCGAATTCAACTGTGGCATTAGAAACAACTGGATTAGGATAAACGCTAACACCTGTAGTTGCAACTGTACTAGTTTTTTCTACTTTAATCAAATTGCTTGATGATTTAGAAATAATAACTGATTTGTTATTAGTTGTTGAACCATAAACTTCACCAGTAATAGCATCGGAGAAAGTATAAATAGCATTTGTATTATTAACTTCTATTGCTACTGGGTATGTTACAGCTTGTAAACGAATAGTTTCCACATCGTTTTTACCAACATATAAGTTACCAGCAAAACGAACATCATACAATTCAGTTGGAGGTGCTGGAGGCAATTCAAATGTTCTATTATCAACTAATGGATTATTAACAACAAACAAATCACTTTCGTGTTGTGCATTATCACGGATAGTTAATTTAGTAGAAGCATTTAACACATCAATCTTAGTATCGTTAATTGAAGCTTTGTCACCTGTTGGAGGCAAATTCTTAGCAATTAATTTGTAATAACCAGTGCTATTAACTTTAACCCAATAACCTAAACCAGGCAATAATTGTGATACTTCTTCATAACCTTTATCTGTTTTGTATGACCAAACACCAAATTTTAGTACATAAGCATTTGAAGGAACACTTGCTGTTTCGTATTTTGAGAATTCAATTTCAGTAATATTTATAGGGAATGACAATCCACCTATTGCATTCCAACCACCACGAATTGTAGCATCATCTACGTCTGGCAAGTCGCCTTCGTGAACTTTAACCACATCGAAAGGAGCTTCAATATTGCGAATTTCTGTTCCTGAGAATAATTTATCTACATCAGTTCCATATTTTACAAAGTAACCAACGCCTGGACGTAATACGCTTTCTTCTTGATATTGATTTTGAGAGAAGAAGTAAGGAACGTTAATTGCTTTTGGATAGAATACATTCCAAGTAGCATTTACTGGACGAACAGGCAAAGATAACAAGTTCCAACCACGTTTGATAATAGGTTTATCATCTTGGTCTACATATTTAATTTCTTTTGGTAATGAATACTCAATCAAGAAACCGGTAATGCTTGCATCAGCAAATGTAAATGATCGGATGAAACCTTGTGCATCAATAGGAGTAGAAGTACGCATATCAACAGCTGGGAATAATTGACCATTTGCTGTATCACGAATAAATAAACGAGCTCCATCAGGGAATTGTCTAGTATCCCAAGTTAAAACTACAGGATAATTAGCATCTCCACCAGCATTAAATTTAACATAGTAAATATGAGTTCCATTATAGTTATAGTCTCTAATATCTCTTGAACTTGAGTAAGGGATATGAGCATTTGGAGAGAAATCACCATATCCATTTGGATACTTAACAGCATTATTTGGATAAATTGGTGCAAATGGGAAGAATCTTGCATCAAAAGAAGCAGCTGATAAACCTACTGATGGATGATATTCGCCAAACAATGAGTCTACACCAACAGTTCCTCTGTGACCTGTTCCAAAAACTAATGTTTTAGAATCACCTTGAGCAACTCTTGAGTTTCTAATATTCATATAAATACCACTAATGCTACCTTCAGGGTTTGAAGTTCCTTTTGGTTCGAATGGTGGGCGAATATAAACAAACTTAACTCTTAATCTAACATTTTCATATTTTGCATAAGGTGATTTAAAAGTGATATATCCATAATAAATACCGGTTTTTTCATCATAGCCATTATTGTCTAATTTAGTAGGATCGCAGATAATATTTAAGTAGAAAGGACCATCATCTGTAGTAAGATCGCCAGCTGGATCGAATAAAGTTCCTAAAATATCATCATCAATATAGCGAATAGAACGATATCTCTTAGCTTTGTTATCTGCTTCAGTAGCAGTGAATAACCAAGGTTCGTTAGTTTGAACAGAAATGTAGTTCAAACGAGTTCTTTCAACTCCGTTAGCTAATAATATTTGCAATGAGTTGGATTTAGTTGTATTGCCTGAATCAATAGTAATTACTTGTTCTAATTCATATTCAGCTTCGCTATGCTTGCTAATTGTATAGCCACCGTTAACATCTGATGGGAATTCAAAAACTGGTTCACCATCGGAAATTTTTACTATAATTGAACCTGGTTTGTAAGGTTCCGTTAAGAATAAGGATTCTGGATCTATATCCTCATTATCTAATCCACCTAAGCCAGGGAAAGCAGGAATAGCGGGATAATCTGATAAAGGATTTTTGTAAATGTGAGTAAAACCTTTATATGCTTCGTTTTTAGTAACATCCAAATCGTTATATACTATTTCGTCTGGAGCAATATACATAGGTGTTTGTAGGTATGTGGTATTTGGATCACCAATATTTAATTTACCTACAACTTTAAATTTTAAATAGATTAAAACATACCATGAATCAGTAGTTAACTTATCATTTGTACGCATTGGCATAACTGAAGTACCAGTTACAGTCATTCGACGACCTCTTAATACTTGACTACCTGGAGCATCTTTAATTTGATCCCAAGTTTCTGGGTCAATATACTTCCAATAGTTGATGTCTTCTTTGTCATCCCAATTAACATTCCATCCAGCTGAGTAAGGAGGATCTTCGTCAATTGTACCATTCAAATATAAGAAATCTTCCATATATTGTGGATGGTTTTGAAGTACACCTACAGATTGAACTGCTGCAGCATCATAAAATACTGAGAATTTAAAGCTGTAAATTGGTGGTACGATGTATTCGTTTGGATTGAAAGTGAAAAAATTGTTCTGTATAAATACAGGCACTAAAATTTCACGAGTTTTTGTAGATGATGGAGGTATCCATAATCTACCGTCGGGATATACATAAGCGTCATATCCATCGGCATCGCCAGTTAGAGAAAGTAAGGGCGCTTGTGGTCTTGATACAATTGCTCCGGCTTCTACTGTAAATAGAAAAGCAGCAATTAAAAGCAACCCTACGATTTTCGCTCCATATTGCGATATTGAGAAAATCTTTTTCATTATAAACTCCTCATTAATTATTAATATATTTATAAATTTTATTATATTCAATTTTATTATTAGCACTTTCTATGATTAATAGGAAAACATTCCCTTGATAATTATTCAAATTCAATAATTTAGAATCACTTTCAAGAACTTGTTTTGTTTCTATCAATCTGCCTTCGTAGTCGTATAGATAATAAATTGTACCATTTTTTAACTCTAATATTCCATTATAGGAAACTTTTTCTTCAATTGATTTAGGAATAATAGTCTTGTTTACTACAATACTATCATAATCCATAACAACTATACAATTACAAAAATGTAAATCAATTGTATCAATTTTGAAAACAATATTTTTCAAAGAATCATTGTAAATATATTCGGCTTCAATATTCATATTAAATTCCGTTGATTTTACTGGAAGCTTAATATTAATATATTCTGAATTATATCCTGTAATACATTCATCACATTCAGAAACGATTTTTTTGATTTTAATTGTATCTCTTGGTCTAAGTAACATAGTAATATTATAATCTTTCTTAGCTTCGGGGTACGTTAATTTCATATTGAAAGAAAAGTAATTTTCATCTTCCTTTAAATTCACTGTATCAATATCAATCTTTGCTGAAAACTCAAGTGATTTATTACCATTACTTAAAGAAGTTCTAATTAATCCTTCCTGATACTGGTATTCTTTTTTGAACTCTTCAGTAAAATTTATATCAACTAATTCAATTATAGAGGAATCCTCACATTCTCTGTCCCCAATCCACTCTGCATAAAACCCGATTAAAATCGAATCGCCGTAAGCTGGAGGAGCATTAAAATTGAATGTTGTTGCATATCCTCTAATATAATTTGTATCAACACCAAACGAAAATGAACTTACATCAAAAGTTTCAGATAACGTATTTGGCTTTAAGTAATTCAATATTCTAATTTTGTTTGGATCATATTTAATATCCAAATCAAATCCGAATAACGAATCGATTGAATTAATGTAACCTATATTAACAACAAAATTAAATCTGCTTTGAGTTGGATTACAAATATCTATTTTCTTATTGACTACTATTTTTGCTAAATTTTCTGAGAACATATTCTTGCCGGTAACTATTAAAGTTACTACGATAATAATTACCGACAAGAAGTTTTTTTTCATTATTTATTTACAATAACCTTACCTGTTAATGTTTTACCATTGCCAGTTAAATTATAGAAATAAGCACCGTTTGATAATAAAGCTGTATTTAAACTAAAGTTATAAACACCACTTTCTAAATTGCCATTGAATAATACATTTATTTCATTACCTAACATATCATATATTGATAGTGTGTAAGAACCATTAGCATTGATATTTGCAATAATAGAAGCATTATCGTTTACAATTGGATTTTGAGTTAAAACAACATTTACATCATCAACTGAAGTATTGTTTAAAGCTAATTTCTTTGATGATTTTTGCAAATCATTAACTCTTAATTCAGAAACTAATATTTCATTATTGTCTGTTTTAACTGTAATTGTAGCAATTGGAGAATTACTATCGAATTCGTCATTACCAGCAAGAACTAAAGTTCCATTATTGTAAGTATTCATCAATGAAGTATTAACCGAAATTATTTCAGCATCTAAATTAAATCTAACTGATAAAGGTCCATTAACAGTACTATTTGCATATACAGGCAAAGTATAATAACCATTACCTAAAGATTCAACATTATAGTTTATGTTTAATTCAGCAACTTCTGGATTAACTTTACCTACGATTAACATAGTATCCAACATCCAAGGTAATGTAGGAATTTTAGCAGCCATATAACCTAATATTAAGGCAGCATCAAATTCAGTTACTTCGAATAAGATTTGTTTAACTGAACTTACTTCAGCTGGTAAATCATCGGCATAGTAATCACTCTTAGTAAAGATATTTTTCTTTACACCAAAAGCGTCATAGTAATAACGACCATTGTGATTAACATCACCATGATAAGCTGAACGACGACGGATTGGATCCAAAGGTTTTTCTTGAGCAATTGATTTCAAGATTAATCGTGCATCATTTACAGTTACGAATCTATTCTGTAGCGGGTAACCAAAATTATAATCTTTGTTACCTGGAGCTTTTGAATAATCAACATCTCCATCACCCCACCATTCTTCAACATTGAATCTCTTCATAGCTTTGAAGAAATATTTTGCTTCTTTTAATGGATCAGTTGGAGGCCAATTATTTGACAATGCTCTTGAACGTGTTACTTCGTAGTAAGGTATTGCTGGATGGGCAATTAAGAACATATCATTAACAAAAGCATTTAAATAATCAGCGTCATCGCCAACCATTTTGCCTTCGCCTTTCATACCGATTGCGCAACCTTTAGTATTAATTCTATCATCATCTGTTGTAGTTAAGTAAGGGTTTCCACCTACTACACCGTAATGAAATTCAATATCACCTTGTCTTGAATAAGTATCTGATGATTTGAATAAAACAACTTGAAAGTTAGCAACGCTATTTTTCAAATTTTTATTGTCATATCTATAATTAATATTCAAATTTTTCCATTCGATTATTAATTTTTCTCCGTTAGCAAGATATTTAATCTCGGATTCCATAAATCCAGCGGCAGTTTTATCTTCGATATCTCTATAATAGTGATCGCCCCAGAAAGGTGAAATAACATTTACTGGATATGAATTTGCATCTAAAAATAGACCTTCTTGATCTTTTGGTGCTAAGAAAGGTGGTTGTGAAACAACATTATTTTCCTTTTTGCCAAAAGTAATGAATCCATTTACGTTAATCCATACTTTGTTGTAAACTTCACCGTTGAATTCGAAATCAAATCCAATGTTTATTAATGCATATCCATCATCTGGATCTACTTCACCACCGCCAATTTTAACAAAAGATAATTTAGGTAAGATTACCACACCATTTTCGTTATCGGGGGTTGGAAGTTGATTATATAGTGAACTAACAACTCTAACAGTGTCGAACTCTCCATATACTTGTGCATTTAATTGAGTAGTTATCCCTGCAACAAGCATAATAAATACTACGCCTAATGCAATATTGAATAATCTCTTCATATATAACTCCTTTTTAATTTTCGTAATTTATCATCGGGATCCCCCTTTTGCAAGGGAGATCTCAGTGAATCATTATTTTACAATTACTACTGGATAAGTTCTTGATTCATTATCAGCAACTATTCTAATAGTATAAGTACCTGATGGTAATTGTCTACCAGCATTGTCAATGTTATTCATTTCAATATTGTAATTACCAGCTTGTTTGAATCCACTTTCGATGGTTGATACAATATTTCCTAAGGCGTCAACTAAATCAATTCTCATTTCAGATGAGTTTACTAAGCTGTAATTTACAACTGAACTTGTTGCAACTGGGTTAGGAGTAACATTGTTAATTCCAAATGCCACTACATCATTATTTTCTACGCTACTTAATGCATCGTGAACAATAATAAATGAGTTCAATGATGGGTTATTAACAACTATTTCGAATAACTCAGGATCATTTGCATTGAAACCAGCTAATATGTCTGGAGCTTTGTTAAATCTCTTATCTGGAGTAGTCATTTCGAAATCGAAAATATTACCATTAGAAGAGAAGTCTCTAATATACCAAGTAGCTGCAGTTGGATTTGCTACCGCATCATTAACTGTTGGAACTTGTACTGGTTTCCATGCTATAGTTACTGGGAAGAATGTTGAAATACCACCAGTTTCACCACCTGCTTGGAATCTAGCCTTGTAAATTTGTTGTTTATCAATACCTGCTTGTGCAACTGGATATATGTTTCTCAAAGTACCATTTCTTAATGGAATTGACCAACGAGCATCAAATACATCTAATGGAGGCATTGGAGGCAATTCAAATTCGCACAATTGATAATCTAAAAGACCTAATAATGCAGGGCTATCAGTACCATCACCAGTTGTTACACCTTCTTTAGAGTTTGCTAATGAGGAAGTACCAAATTGTAATACTTGAGAAGCTCCTCTTGCATTTGTTACTGTTACATTACAGATAAAGTCGGTAACATCGGATAATTGTAAACGATATACTAAAGTATCGCTCTTACCTGCTTTGTCAGTAGCAATCAAGTAGATAGTAATTTTACCATCTTGTTCTGGATTTAATATAAAGTTATCAGTAAATATTCTTACGCTAACTGTATCATTATCGCCATCACCATTTATAACTTTTGGACTAACATTTAACATATCAGAAGTGATTGGGTTATGTCTGCCATCTTCCAATTTCAATGTAATTGTTTCATCGGAGTTATTTCTCATTAAGTCTGAATCAATAATAATTACATTATCTTCGTAAGGTTTACCGTAATCAATACAAGCTACTGGTGGAACACCTGCAATATTTGGATTATGATTAACTGGATTAACCTTCAATGGAATTTGTTTCATGTGACGTAAGCCATTTTCATCTGTTACAACTACAGTTATTGTACTTGTTGCTGGTGCATCTTTAACACCAGGAGTTCCATACAACATACCACTTTCTGGATTAATCTTAACCCATTTTGGTGTAGTTTTCAATGTATTTAAGTTATAAACGCCTGCTTCTTCGTAGCAATCGTCAATTCTAATTTCGTTTCTTGCATCATCAATGTACACTAATTCAAATTTATGTTTTTGACCAAAGTTTGGATCAATAATCTTAATTTGTTTTACTGTATCCAACAATTGTGGATTATAGTCTGTTCCTTCAATTGCATCTGGCAAACTTGCAGTTGTAATTTGAGGTTGTATATTGATAAATAATGGCATTCTCTTGAATGTGATACCGCTATGACCATCATTTGCTACAATTACAAACATTGTATCAGAATTTAATTCATTATTAGCTCCACCCATTGGTGATAAATAAGGCATTACTTCTGATTTTGGAATACGAATGTTCAATTGTCCAAATGTAGTGAAATCATCACCCATTGGTTGCAATTCTGTTTCTGAATCGTAAGCATACATATAGTCATACTTCATCCAAGCAGGCTTAGTTTGAGTAATGATAGTGCCAGCACCACCTTCACCAAATTCGTCACCTGAATAATATACAGTATCAATTGCTGTTGTATCATTATTTGGACGAATTGCAAGATTTGCAAAGCCATAAGCAGTTCTACCATAAGGATAGTTCCAATTCTTAGCCCAACCATCTTCTAATTCATCATCAGTATTGAAATCAACTTGGAATCTTAACTTGTCAGTTAAGTTTGCAATTAATTTGTCATCGCTTGTAGTGCTACAAGTATAAACTGATGTTGTGTATGTTTTATCTTCAGTTTCTCTTGTGTTCAAATCTTTAATTATAGTTATAGGTCCTAATTCAGTTTCATCGATTGATGGATCTAAGAATTTAGGCATACTATCTACAACAAATAATTTGAATTCTGATTCTCTTCTATATAATTTACCGAAATCTATAGTATCTTGTTGCAAGAATCTTGCATTGATATCATCATAGATTGGAGAACTATAATATGAAGGGAATGTTTCGATAAATCTATCAATTACATCTTGTGGAGCTCCCACTTTCAATAATGAATCTAAAGTTCTATAGTTTGGAGGATAGTTAGCTGCTCCAACCATAACTGTTTCACCACCGGGAACTACATAAGGATTGATAGGAGTACCTTTAAATTTGATAAATCCTTTTGCTCCAAATTCTGTTCCATCTAAAGCCTTAACTGTATCAACCAATAACCAACGATACAAACCAGTTGAAGCATCAACTTGCCAATCATAAGTAATTTGTGCATACTCGCTTGACCAATCTGAACCGTCCCATGATCTTGGATCGTAGAATAAGTTAGGATCAACTGCAGTTACAGATAAAATAGAATCTCTTCCTCTTCTTGATGGATCTTCCATATTTGAATATTGCTCGTTTTCAGCTGGATACGATCTATCTTCAGTTATGAAAATCTTATCTTGGAATTCTACTGGAGTTACAGCAGCCAAAGCAGGAATATTGCCAGTAAATACTGGAGGTTCTGTACTGCCAGTAATTTCAAATGAAATACCTTTATCATAAGCTGCATTTGCACCTTCTCTCCAAAGAGTAGTTCTTGAAACGATTCTTACAACATCACCAACATTAACTGGAAGCGAAGTATATTTTTCACCCGCCCAATATGTAGTATTTGATAAACCATTCAAAAGATTTGAAGCTGGCATACCAGGACGATTGCTGAATAAATTAGGAACAGTTGCAAATTCATCATAATCAGCGATGTATTTACGACCTTTTAATGTTCCTGCATCTTCTTTGTATGGATCACGGTATAAGTTTTCCAATAAGAATGGACCAGTTCCTAAATTAGCTAAACCTTCAGCTGTTCTACGAATCAATGGGTTAGCATTTCTTCTTGATAAGTCAGGAACTAATTCAACAGTAGCCCAGAATCTTTCGTTATTTGGAGCAACTTCACTTACTTGTGTTAATGGAACGCGGATATAATCACCAGTAGTTTCATTAATTACAAAGTATACTGTTTGATTTAATAAATGATAATCATTATTTACAATATTATCATCACCAGCATAATCTACATTAGCTTCTAAGTATAATGGATATCCAATTGGATGGTAGAAATCACCATTGATATCAGATTGGAATTCAGTTTGCAAAGCAGCTAATTCTGGATAAACATTTTTATTTTGAGCATTTTTCAATTCTGCAAAATAAGGTTCTCTTGTCCAACGTTTGATGTTCTTTGTATATGAAGGCATAGTAATTGTTTCAAAAGTTGTAACAATTGGAGGAATACCAACAGCAAAGTCTTCAATTGGAACTAATCTACGATTGCTATAATCAGCAGTCTTAATATCAGTACCTTTATCGTATAAGTCATAAATATGACTTGACATCAAATATTTTTCAGGAATTGATAAATCATCAGCAGTATTTTCGTTAGTTCCGTTCTTAGCTGGAACTGGAATATAAACGAATTGTTTAATTACTTCAGTTGTTCCTTGAATTTGTGTTCCAAATTTTTCAAATGGACCTTGATTTCTTGGATCAGCTGTAGCAGCGAACAAATATGGCAAGTAGTTTTTATCGCCTTTAGCAACAAAGAAAGTTTCCTTCACTACCCCAGCATATTCTTCCATTTCGCCTGTATTTTCATTGTAGAATTTAACTTTGATATTGTCTAATTTCAAATCTACATCAGCTTCTGTATGTCCCCAATAATTACCGCGTAATGTATCAGTTCCACCGAAACCAATACCAGTAACGCCAGCTAAAATACCCTTAGTATTTGGTGCATCAGGTAATCTAATTAAGAATCTTGCATCGTTATTATAAATTGTGTTTGCAGCTTCGGAGAAGATGTTTGAAGGAATAGGACCTTGCACTTCACCATAGATTGTAGCTGCTGCTAAATCTGAAGAAGCATAATTACCATTAATTTTCTTGTCTGCATCTTGGAATACTGCACCAGTAATATAATTTTGCTCCATACCAACTTCACTCAATGCTTTGTTAGCAGTAACTAAAGAACGAGTAAAGATAAGCTTCATATCATAATTGTCAGAGTAAATTGCTGAACCTGTGTAAGCTTCATTACCTTCAAAACGAACGCGGTTGAACATTACACTGTCATAACGTGGTTTATATTCACCTTGTAATTTATCTAGAATATAGATACCAGCACCTAAACCAACACCATTTTCTGCATAGTTTATTTCTTGATGGTAACGTTTAACATCAACATAAGCTGCATTTTGTGGTTTAAAGTTAGTCCAAGTTGCAGCAGCATCATCAGTACCGAATAATGTAGCAACATCACCTACTGTATATGCATAAGCTGAATTAACTGCATTAACATCATATAAATTATAAGTAGTTCCAACATTTGTAGGAGTCCAAACACTTCCAGCATCAACTGTTACCAAACCAGTACCAGCTTCGCCTACTATATAACCTAAGTTAAATCCGTAGAAAGAGATTGATTGCAAGTCGTTTGTAGTGCCTGCGTTAATAAATAACCAAGTATTACCGCCATCAGCAGTTCTTAAAATAATACCATTATTACCTACTGCAAAACCAATTGAGTTGTTAACAAAGATAACTTTATTCAAGCCCTCTTTCAAACCAGGGATGCTTACGATTTCCCAAGCAGTACCACCGTTTGTAGTTCTTAATACAGCGCCATTTTCACCAACTGCATAACCAACAAGGTTAGTCTTAAAGAAAATACTATTCAATGAATTGCTCAATTTTTGGATTTTAGTCCAAGTTTCACCAGCATCATTTGAATATAGAATTTCCCCTGTTTCACTTACAGCCCAACCGTAATCAGTACCAACAAAACTTACATCTTTCAAGCTAATAGCTGTTGGAACTGCAGGAATAATTCTCCAATCATATCCACCATTTTCAGTTTTCAAGATTGTTCCGCGATCACCTACAGCATAACCTGTTAATGAATTAGTAAATGTTACAGCTTCTAATCTATAAGAAGTAGGACTTGATGGGTAGACCCATTTAGTTCCACCTTGTTGGAAACGAATAATTTTGCCGAAGTAACCAACAGCAACACCATTATTAGCATCCGTCCAATATGTTCCTAACATTCTTTCAGAAGCATTATCAATACCTTCCCAAATTTGAGTAGCACCGCTACCGCTTTGGTCAGCTAAGATATCAGCATCTAAACTTACTTTATTATCAACAAAGCGAGTTAACATAGAAACTGAAGCAGGAATATTTGTAGTTTGAGTAAAAATATCATCATTTGAAGTATAGCCATCAACCAAACCTGTAGTTTCGTTAAACATAGGCACATCAACATCTGTTAAATAATATCTCTTTACATCAGTAGTTGGGTTAATTAAAGCAATTGCAGCACCATTAGCATTACGAACTTCGTTTTTGTTGAATTCAACACCACGCAATAAGTTCAATTCTGCATTTAATGAATAAATAGCTCCACCACCACGAACTTCTAATCTATTTTCACCTTTGATATCCAAACCAACAGTATTATTCATAAAACGAGTTCTAGTCATTTGTACTGTTCTTTGTGATATAGGAGTAGCATCGCTTGTTGGAATTGATACATAAATTGCACCACCAGCAAATCCAGCTGTGTTCTTATCAAACATTACTGAATAATTGCCATCATAACCAATTAATGTTCCTGATTGAACACCACCCGAACCAGCTGTCCAGAAGTTACGATTAGTATAAATTGCACCACCCCAAGTGATAGCTTTGTTTTCTAAGAATTTTACATCAAAACCATAGTTGCGAGCATCTAATGGCAAATCAGTTCCACCAATAATTGGTGATTTTTCTGGGAATGCATTACCGTCAACATATACAGCTCCACCTGCACCTGCTCTATTATCATAGAATAAAGTACGGTTAGTATAATCTGAACGGCGAACGCCACCACGAATTTGCAATCTGCCTTGTGTATTCTTCAAATAGATAGCACCACCCATTGAGTAGTAACCGCTATTTTTGCCATCTTGGGCATCTTGCATAAATTTTGTATTAGTTTCGTTTTGGCTGAAATTACCAGCAAGGATCAATGAAGTATATTCACCAATATAAATTGCACCACCGCGTGAACCTTCACTACTTCCAGCTTGTTGGAAGTTTGCAGCAAAGTTATGATCAGCTTTGAATGTATCAAATTTAGGGAAATTTACAAAATTACCACCAATTTTAATTTTATCATTAATACCAAAACCAACTTCAATTTGACGATTTTCTTCGCGACCAGCAATATATACTGCACCACCAAAGGCTCCGTTTCCGTAGAATTGTGGATAGTCTGCAGGATTTTCAGTGTCATCAGTTGTAGTTAAGATACCACCAATATTAGCTTTAACAACATTTGCGATTTGAACATAATTTCTATCGAAAGTTATGTTACGAATTCTACCTAAATATAATGCAATACGAGCATCATCATAAGCCATTCTATTGTAATCTGTCAAAGGTTCAGCAGTTGCTTCGTCAATATTATCAATTCTTAAAACTGGGTTTTGAGCAATAATTGAAGAAACACTAAAATCTTTATTAGTAATATTTGGGTTTTTATCTAAGTCATAATAACCTAAAGAAGTGCCTGACATTGGATAACCTTCTGGAGCTTGCAATAATTGCATTGCACCACCACGGTAACGAGCCATGTTATTTTTGAATGTAACATCTAATAACCAAGTTCTTGATGAGAAAGATGTTAAAGCACCACCAGCACCATTTGTTAAGTTAATTAAATTTTTATTAACTGTAGCTGCCCAACCGTGCAAACCTACATTATAATAATTTATTCTGTCAACTGTTGTATCCTTACGGAAACCATTGAATGAAGCATTACGGAAGAATGCTGCACGAGCACCAGGCAATACAACAATGTGTCCCCATTCACGTGAGAAATTGTTTACTGGAGAGCCCATAAACTTAATTTCGCCGTTAGTTACATTGATTGGCTTCAAATTAATTCTTGACCAAGGATTCATTTTGATATTAACGTCAGTTGCAGCTAATTTAAGTCTAGCAGCTTCCCACATAATAGCTTGTTCAAATGTAACAACAATCCAATTGTTATTACCTGCATAGTTTCCACCAACTACAGCAGGATCCGTTGGATTTACCAAGTTAACAATCTTCTTACTTAATGTATCGAATACAACATTAAATATATAATTGTATTTTGATGGATTAACTGTTATATCACGATTAGTGTTAACACTAACAGTTTTTGTTGAACCAGATTTGTATAAAAAGTAACCTGGATCGGAATATCCATCATAGATAGAACCAGGAGCTACTGGATTTAATCCACCTGGATTTGATGTGTAAGAAGTTGATGCGTAACCATCAGCGATAATTCTACCGCCCGTCGAATCGATTATTCTACCTTGTGGGTAGAAATAAACAGTGGTTCCCGGTTCGATAATCAACGTTCCACTAACTATGTAGTCTCTGTCAATTATATACACCGAGTCTTTTACAAATATCCTCACATCTTCTGGTGCTATTCTACCAGAAACATACACTTGTTGTGAAAGTGCAGTTCCAAAGGACAGAATCCCCAAAAAGACCATTAGGATACTCAAGCGAAACAATCGTTTCATAATACCTCCGCTAATTGTAACAATATTTTAACATTATTTATTATATTTTTCATTTTCGTTTATTTTTTTACACACTTTTTAGTGTTTTTGTGTCTGAACAACATTATTAATCAATTTCTATGCCAAGCTTAGTCAAATTGTATTTTGCAACATCTCCAAACTCAGAAAATTGCGATAATCCCACAACTTGTTTGAAATTTGCAATTGCTTTTTCTGAATTCTTTGCTTCACTGTAATTTAAAGCAGAAAACAACAATAATTTTGCTTTAACTTCTTTTTCAACTGCATAACCTGCTGCTTGTTCGTAAAGCTCAGCTGCCTTGCCAAATTCTTTTTCGTTCTCTGCAACAACTGCCATACCTGTAAACGAACCTTGCTTAACTGCAAATGCCTCTGATGCAGCTGCTATTTCAAAGTACTCTTCGGCTTCTTTTGCCTTATCTAACTCTACCAAGCATTTTCCTGCATACATTGCAGCTAATTTGCCTGATTCAGTTCCACTAAATTTATCAGCAATATATTTTAAACCAAGAACTGATTCGCCTCGCACCTTCAAGCTTTTATCGCCAGCCAAAGCTTTTTCATAATCACCTGAATCGTAAATCAACATTGATCTTGACAATAACAACGAAGCTTCGTTTTCTTTATCATCACTATTTCCGAACCAAAATACTGCAACAACAATCACTGCAACAACAATTAATGCTCCAACAATGACTTGCACTTTGTTCTTTTTAATAAAATTCTCTACTTTGCTGTTTTCAGCTACGGTTTCAGATGTATTTTCATCTGCATTCTGCATTTTAATTTCTTTGTCTTTATTCATATTTCCTCAAAATATCTTCCCATTCGGACTGTACGCCCGAAGGGATTCGAACCCTTAACCTTTGGAACCGGAATCCAATACTCTATCCAATTGAGCTACGGGCGTATTCTCCTTTTTACGTATTACAAAATTACTCTTAAAAATCATAATTCAGTTTCATTTTTGCGTAAAAGTGAAACTAATTTTATGATAAATCTAACAAAATCGACTTTCTTATTCAACACTGTTAATATAATTCCACAATTTGCTCATTGTTGAATTCTATTAGCCGAATATATAGTTTTAACAATTTTATTAAACTGCTAATTTCCATATTTTCAAATTTAACAATAATCAACTAATTAATGTTAATATTTCTTTACGTTTTTTCATTCCTTCAAATAACCTTTCTAAGTATTTCCTAATTTACTAAGTTTTTTAAGCATCTCATTAGTCAATTATTTCCTGTTTTGATACTCTCTTATAAGTCCAAAATATTTAAAAGTTGTCATTCCCGTGCAAACGGAAATCCACGACTATAGAGGATTTATGGATTCCCACTTTCCCCACTTTCGTGAGGATGGGAATGACAGCAAAGCTGACTTATGAGAGAGACTCTATTTTGAGAAAAAAAAAGACTGCTTTGCAGTCTTCTTCAATTTGGAAAATTTCTAATTATTTAGTTAGCTAATTCTTTTGGATAAACACTTACTTTTTTTCTATCTTTGTCTTTCCATTCAAATTTTACCACACCATCAATCAAAGAAAAGATAGTATAATCTCTTCCTAAGCCAACATTGTTGCCTGGATGGAATTTAGTACCAACTTGGCGAATTATTATATTGCCTGATTCTACAAATTCACCGCCGAATTTCTTAACGCCTCTTCTCTGAGAGTTCGAATCTCTTCCGTTTTTGGACGAACCGCCACCTTTCTTATGAGCCATTGTATCCTCTCTTAGTTTTTAATTACATCAATTATTTCAATCTGGCTATATTTTTGACGATGTCCATTTAATTTTCTATAGCCTTTACGACGTTTTTTATGGAAAACGAGCACTTTATCATCTTTCTTTACGCCAAGTATTTTTGCTGATACTATGCCGGGCACATAAGGAGCACCTATTGTTAAATTGCCGTCTTCGTTAAAAAGCAATATATTGGAGAATTCAACTATATCGCCTTCGTCTCCTCCTAATAATGGCACGTTCAATTTTCTGGATTTCTCCACCTCAAATTGATTGCCCGATATTTCTACTAATGCTAACATTTTCACTTTTGCTTTTATTAAAGAATACAAATTTACGAAAAAAAAGTTTTCCACAAGCTACTTTTTAAAAAATAATTTTTTCACGTGTTTTTTCTTTTATTTACTGTGGATTAATCAATAACTAACAAGCATAATTACTACATTTTAATGAATTTTAGTGTGTAATTAAATTCACCAGACTTCATTACAAGGAAATAAATTCCATTAGAGAAGTTTTCAAAGTCCAAATCAACTGTGTATTTACCCTTCTTTGCGTAACTATCTACAAGTGCCTTCACTTTGTTGCCTGAATAATCAAACATTGAAATCTCTACAATTCCATCATAAGCCATTCCAAAATCTAAGCTAATTATCTCTCTATCTTCAATCACGTTTATACCTTGGATAAAGTAATCTTCGGCATTTGTTATAAATTTCTGTAATTCTCCTCCACACCCAATTTCTACATTCACAAATGAGAATATCTTTGGGAATTCGAAGCATCGGTTATTTTTAGGATATATTTGAGCATTAATTTGACCTTTATTGCTTGCAGTTTGTGGCAAAAATACTTCAGTCTCAAAATTTATCACTTCGCCATCAGTCAGCATTTCGCTTTCTACTAAGCAAGTTAAATCCAATTCCACTTTACCCAAAATATTTGATTTTATATTGTCAATTTTAAACTTACCATTAAATATTTTGCCTAATTTTACTGAGCTTGGAATAATTCTTAAAAAGTCTGATGAATATTCCACAACAATATGATAATCACTCTCGAATTGCATTAATTTCTGCGAACTTCCCGAAATCATAATTTTTGATTTGACTGTATCTCCAATTTTTGCTTGCTGGGAAATAGGCGAAATATCTGACTGAATCGAGTATTTTTTTGCTTTTGCATTTATCAAAGCTACAAGTGCAGGAGTTGATTCAGCACCAATAAAGCACAATAATTCCGAAGTCTGGGCAGAAATATCACCTGATAAATAAGTAATTTCTATTTCATATTTTCCTTTGACAGGAATAATTACATCTCCGGGAATTTCTGTATTAATTATAAAATTCTGAGAATTGGACAACTGAATTCTATTTAGTGCTACTTCCTTAATTGAATTATTCTCAATAGTAATCTTGCCTATCACGGCTACGCCCACGCAGGTTTCCATATATAAATCATTAACTGATAGCGTACGATTTATACCATAACCCGATAACTTCATTTCGTAATTATCTTTGGTATTTGTAACAAATAATATTTCAGAATTAACAAGTCCAGTATCTTGTGGCGAAAAATATACATCTACAAAAATTGATTCACCCGAGAGAATTACTTTTTCCTTTTCGAATGTACTCAAATTTATATAAAAAGGTTTTGAACTATATTCATCTATTGTTGTTGCAGTAAATTCCCTGTCAGCATACACATTTTCAATTATTAGTGTGTCGGCATATTCCCATTCACTTTGGGATAAATTCTGGAATTGATATGTCATCTTGCTTTCCTGACCAGACTTAACCAAAAGAGTATCGAATCCATCACAGCACGAATAAACTTTATATTTAGGAGAAGTAACAAATGCAGAGATAACTGAACTGCTTTTGGCTCCTTCCTTTGTTGTAAAGTTCAATATTACTATATTCTCTCCAATATCTTTTGGAACAAAACTAACATCTAAATAGAAATAATCTTTTGGTTTTAATGTTTTATTAATCAACGGCTCAAAGCTAATGCTAAAGTTTTCCTTAAACAAACTATTACCGTCAATTTCGATATTTGAGATAGTTAAATTAACTGAGCCAGAATTTTCAATACGGATTGCTTTGGCATATAAAATTGCACTTGGGAGATTTGATTTGCTAAGTCTAATTTTTCCCAAATCCTTCGAGCTTGTTAATATCCCAGGTTCTACCGAATTAGCGGAAATATAAGTAATATTATCTTGCCCAGTAGCATTGCTATTGAAAGTTATCATTTCGGTGAATTTTTGGACTTTATTCGGCTGAAATGTAACTATAAAATCTACAGATTTATTTGGTTCTATAATTAGTGGGTTATTTTGATCGAAGCCACTTGGAAATTCGACAGATAATATTTCTGAATTAGAAATCTTATAAGAATATATCAATAAATTGTTTTCACCAATATTAGAAATTGTTGCCTTACCTTGCACTACTTGGTTTATATTTATCTGACCAAAATTTATATCTATTGCCTGAATCTTGGGTTCGCCAATTCTTGCTATTAGCTTTGTCAAATAATCAATGATACAATCATTATTATATCCGATAGAATCTTCGTAAATACCGCTTTGTGCTGCAATAAAATCAATTGAAAATTCCCGTTCTTCATTTGATTTTAATGTAAATGGTTGAAACGAACTGGAGAATTTGAAATTACCATTTTTAATTTTAAATGGAAAATTAATTATATTTATTGGTTCAGTAGAATAATTCTTTATAATGAAAGTTTCTGTAACTTTCTGATTAAGTGGCACATTCCCGAAATCGATTGTGCTCGGTAAAATCGTAATTTTCGGTGCAAAATACTCTATTGCTATTGTAGTATCATTACCTGAATAATCGCGAAATGTAATTACTGCAAATGCATCAGAACTTTTATCCCTTGTTTTAAGATCCCAATTCATAGTAGCGGATGTGCCAGGGATAATGCTGCTAAAAACTTTATCATAATTATAACTTACATCTGAATGAAATATTGGTAAATTCAAATTTGTTCTGACAGTAGGATTCTCTGGCATATCGTTAGCAATACCCTTCACGCTACCATCGCAGGTCATATTATACGAAATTGCAGGTGGGTCGTAATCCGATGAAAGCATATTCCGATAATTAATTCCACCTGTAAATCCAAATGTTCCATTGCCATCACTGCCCAATAAATATGCTACAAACTCCGATCCTCTTATTTGGAAAATCGATGAAAATGGGATATTCATTGTTATTTGTGCATAACGATTAGCGTCAAATAAATATTTAAATTCCCTTTTATCTAATAATTGCATATTTTTTACTGGCTGCCATACCCAATTACCATTGATATATCTACCCAATTCGAAATCATCAGGGATTGTTCCATCAAAATTAATTTTGGATATAAGAATCAATCTCATAAATGAATTTGATACTTTTCTTATGTTTTCAGGAGAATTCATTAGCAAATTGTAAGAATATTGCTCAACAGGAACTAAAGTAATTTTATTTGGCAATAAATAATCGGGAGTGATTGTCTCTTCGCCATAAGTTGCATTATAAATTGATACAGTAATTGGATGATTGCTACTTACAATATCGAGTGCTGAATTTAAATTTGTATTTGGTCGCAATTCCAGATAATTCAATGGATTGTTTGATGATAAAATAGTACCAACAACTTGTCCATTCAATTTGACATCTGTATTTGGAGTGTTCCCTGAAATCTTAATTATACCATTCTTTTCACGATTATAATTTTTTGGAATATGGTAATATTTTCCCCAAATCATCGAAGGGAATTCTGTTTCTAACAAGTAATTTACTGGTTCTTCACCCGATGGCACGCTTGCTAATTGATTTCCGGAAATTACCGATACTGGTTTGTCTGAATTTATTTTTAAGCCACTAATTTCACTGCTTCCACCCACCAAGTATAAATAAAAACAATCACCTTCATTTATCATTTTTTTGATTGGATATCCAAGTTTAGTTGTATCTGAATGTGATATTGTAACCGTATTCCCATCAAAGGGACTTACAATGCCAACAACTGATGGAAAGTATATCGAAGATACGATGGAAGTAGATGGCTCGATAAAGCTTGTTGGCGCATAGTTATTGCCAAGAGAACTAATTGGCATAGCCAAAAATCCTTCTCCTTTGCCCGTTCCACTTACCAGAACATATACAGAAACAGGATAATCGCTTTTAAGCCTGATTCCTGATTTCAGATATACTTTAGCAGTAATTGGAGATAAAGCTGTTGATAGAATTTCTGGGAAAGCAATTTCTGGATATATCTCAAACATATTTTCGGTATTTGCTTTTACTTTCATTGTTTGCTTATATGTTTTAGAAACAACCGAAAGCTCCACATTAGCATCAGAATATGAGAACACAAATAGTTTAATCGAAACTTCATTTGTGTTATTTCCTAAATATGTAGGAGGAACTGTAAAATAAAAATCAGTGCCAAAATTACTTAGCCTAAGTAAACCCTGACGAGTACCAATAAATTTCCCTACATCAAACTTAGAAAATGAATAATTAGGAGTAATTACAAACATTACTATTGCAACAATGCAAAGGAGCACTTGATTTTTTAACGATTTTATATTTTTTTTACAACACATTTTTCAAATTTGCATTTTATTATAATACTATAACAATTGAAAACCGATTTTATAACAACAGACCCTAACTTTTTTTAGCCTTTTATGAACGGATTTTAATAAAACTCAAATATTTTTTAAAAAAAACAACTTTTTTTGTTAATAAATACTTTCTACTTTCTACTTTCAACTTTTAACTTTCTACTTTCAACTTTTAACTTTCAACTAAATTCCAACTCTTACTAATTCAAAGTCTAATAACTTATAAAGATCATCGGTTGCAATCTCTAATATAAAACCACGTTTCCCACCATTAATATATATTTTATCTAAATCTAAAATGGTATTTTCTAAATATACAGGCAATTTTTTCTCTGTTCCAAAAGGACTTGTGCCTCCAAACTGATAGCCTGTTGCATTCATTGCAGACTTTTGGTCTGCGGGCTCAACTTTTTTCACGTTCAATTGACGTGCCAATTCCTTGGTTGAAACTTCCATATCGCCATGCATAAGCACAATAATTAATTCACCATAGGAATTAAAAATTAATGTTTTTATCACATTATGCTCGCTTACATTCAGTTCTGCGGCAGTTTGTCTTGTGCCACCTTTTTCTTCGTATTCATATATGTATGGCACAAATTCCACTTTTGCTTGACGCAAATGCCTAATAGCAGTTGTTACAGGAATATCTTGCTTGCTCATAATTGTTCTTTTTAATACCTAATTAATATTTAATCATATTACCTAATCAAACTTCAAGATTTGCACATTTTTGTTGGTTATTTGTGGGTAAACTTCTTGAGAATAAATTGGTCTTCCTGGTTTATTTATGTCCAATAGTGCTAAGGAATAACTTTGATAATGAAATAATCTACGAATTGGGTCGAACGAAGTTAATCCATCATAAGCAATAATACAAGCTCGGCTATTTTCGTTTTCGGGATTTTCGATATTTGCCATCATCAAACTTGCTGTAAGCGGGCTCTGCTTATCTCCATAAGTAATATTTCCATCGTTTATTTTAACTGCACTTGGCAATTTTGCGGATAATTTAGCCACTACTGCATTATCAACTGCATTTCCCATTGCAATTATTGCATTATTTTTGTAATCATTACCTGTGATTTCCGAAGCAACTTTAAAAGTGCATTTATACCCACTTTTGATCATTTCATCATAAAATTCTTTGGCGATTGAATAATTTTTAAAATTCTCATCTGGAGCAACAATAATTGGATTGCTGGATAATATTTTATTGAATGTAAATGGTTTTTCCCATTTATATAATTTTCTTAAACTGCCATATTCATTGTCTAAATAAATTGCTTTTATATTTTGTATATTTTCATAAACGAATTTATATTCTTTTTCTTTAATAGTAATATTACGAGTTTCTATTTTTCCATCTGTAAATTCTAACTGAATTGGGAGCGTTAATAATAAGTCATTGGTTTTATTGATTGTTATTGTTTTTGCCGACTTGTCTGAGTTCGATTGTGGAATAAGCTCCAGCTTTGGAATATCAGTTGAATTAAGCCAAGTCATAAATTCGGTTTTAAGATTATATTTTGTCTTTAATTCGCTGCTTGCATTATCGACAAATTTATCAATAATATCTTCCCAATATGCACGTTTGCCACGATAATCACGAGCAAATTCTTTCAAAGCACGGAAAAACGCTTCATCGCCAAGCAATTTATAAATTTCATAAAGAATATAAGCACCTTTGGAATAGCCAATAACGGCATCGTCCATATCTTCCTGATATATAAATTTGCTTACAGGATAGTTTTTATCATCAACTAAATCGTCCATAGCAAGTAATGCTTTCTTTCGCCAATCTAATTCATCTTTAGCCTTATTCTTTATAACATTGTAATAATAATTTGCTGAAAATGTCGTTAATGCTTCGCACCAATTCCCTTTTTCGTAATCAACATAAACGCTATTTCCCCACCAATTATGCACAAATTCATGAGCCAATGAGCCGGGCGATAATGTGACAAAAGGCATTGTAAGCAATCTTCCCGATAGCAATGTATAGCCGGGCATACCAAAACCAGTTGGGAAAAAGTTCTCAACGATTGTGAAAGCTTGGAACGGATAATCGCCGAATAATTTTGTATATATATCATAATATTCTGCCATAGCTGTTAAATACTGTTCGGCAAGCTTGGTAGAATCGTAAGTAAATAAGTTAAACTCCGCTTTTCCATTGCTTTTGGAATAACGTACAAACTTACCACCTACAAGCGTAATTTCGTCAACTAAAAATGGCATTTCCCAAGTAGTTTTAGAATAGCCTTCAATTTCTTTGCGGGAAGTATTATTTCCACTTAGAACAACTGAATAACCTTTTGGAATAGTTACATTTGTTATATAAGTTGCAAGCGAATTGCCAATATATGATGGATAAAAAGAACCTGCTGGCAGGTACAATCCTTCTTTATCTTTAGGTGAAATTATCCCAAGTGAATTTGAATGCCTTTCGTTCAGTGTTGTTTCTTCGGGAGCGTAATTCACAATTCCCGAAATCTTGAAACTTGCTTCAAATTTACTGATTTTATTCAATGGCTTAAAAGTAATTATTTGATAATTCTCTTCAGATTTATCGAAAGAAACATTCCAGTTTGCATTTTTAGAGACATTTACTTCCAAATTTTTCAGTAGTCTAAACTGAACAGGAGCAAAAACAGATGTCTTGGACTCCATTTTAACATTAGAAGATATGCTCTGTTTTTCAGGAGAAATCGCTAAATCAATTTTGTAATCAAACACCAAGGATTCAGACTGGGAGAAGGAAAATATTGCAAAAAATGCAAATAGTAAAAAAATATATTTTTTCATATTAATTTTATTAATTTTATTAATTTTATTAATTATTATATTTCAAAATTACGAATAATATACCAATTTAATTGTAAGATAAGCACTAATTTTATAATTGTCTTATTGTCATTCTGAACCGAAGCCGATGAATCTATTATTAATTTGAAATTTTCAAAATA
>DYPF01000190.1 GCA_020720105.1 Chloroherpeton thalassium | reverse complement strand
AATGAGTTTAGAGATAAAAAGACGCTTCAATTAGACGTGGTTGATATCCGCTCGTTCGAAGAATAAAAAGCCCTGCAAAATGCAAGGCTAATGATGTCTTCGAAATTTTTTTTTAAAGTTCGATATTTTCTTTACCTGAAAATTAATACAATTCGATTTTTCTCTATAAAGAAATTTAGAGCATTTTATAACTTACAAACTGATAACGACCAAGGCTATGTACAGCAAGGGATTTCGAGCTATATCCCTGTCCTTCGACACGAAATTTTATGCAGAGCAGAATGCTTGAAATACCTCTTATACCCTTATTGTATATAGCCCTTGTTGTATGTTCGGGCGTTTTATTTGATGATACTTTCATTATTGTCTTGATGAAGTTTCATATTTTTAATAACAGTTTCTTTTGAAGTGTTAGCATAACAATAAGTGCAAAAATGACTGCAAGTATTGTACATACCAATATCTTTACTTATCATACAACCGCACACTTTTCGTTGACCTTTGTCTTTAAATCTTTCAGAAGATAACGGTATATTATCAAATTCTTCCTCAAAAAGAGTATTCTTTTCAGGAAACTTTCCATAATTCAAATAATAAACAAATTCCTTGTCCTCCGCAAAAAGTTGTTTCATTAATTCGCCATCAATACAACGGTTGTGTTTAATATTATAATTTTCTAAGTTTATTTCTTCTGCACAAGTGGCAAGCGAAAAATGCCAATTTTCATTCAGTTCATGAAGTCCTATTGCAAACTCATTCATTGTTTGCGGTGTAAATTCTTGATAATTGATATTTAAGCGTTTGAGATTATTTTCGACTTTTTTGTAAATATTACCAATGTCAGCAAAACTGAAAACAAATTTTTCAGTGTGTCCATTTAGTTGATTTCCAATATTTTCAACTTTCCGCAACAATTCTTCAATGCCGATTTTGTCAGTTAAAACAAGTGGGTCGAAACGCCAAATTAACTTTTCTTTGCCGATTATTTCAGACAGTTCCTTAAAAGTTTCTATTCGTTTTTCTACTGAAGGTACGTTTGGCTCAAATTGTTCTTTGTAATAATCGTTAAGTGTGAATTGAAAATAATAGTGAATGCCACGCTCGTCCAATTCGTGAAGATATGGAATAAGCGGTTTAGGATTTTTCGACCAAAAAACGACTGCTTTTGCGTTTTTGAATGCAACATACATTGGTTGCTGATTAAAGGGATTATACCAAACACAGTAACCAGCTTTTAACCGATTGATAAACCATTTAGCATAAAATGCAGGAATATCAGTACTTCTACTTGCGGAGATAATTATAGGTGCTTGGGCTTCAACTGACTCTCTGTTGTCTGTTATTATTTTAATTTTATCATTCATTTTTCGAGAAAATTAAAAACACTCTACGTTCTTTCAACATACTGAACAAGTTTTCCAAGAGGTTTTGTGATAGAAGAATTTCGCCTGATATATTCTTTATTTCCTACAATATACAAGGTGTTTCTTGCTCTTGTTACGGCAACATTTACCAAATTAGGAACAGATTCATCAATCCAACGGATTTTTGAAGAAGGAGAATTATTTGTTACCACCAAACTATAAATCATAACATCCTTTTCATCGCCTTGAAATTTATGGACTGTGTCTGCAATTATTCTGTCTCTAAATTGATTTGGAATTTTTGCATTAAGTTGTTCTGCTTGATTTTTAAATGGGGTAACAATCCCCACTGATATATTATTATTATTTAAAGCAAGTTCCGTTGCAATTTCAATAGATTTTAAAACTTCTGCTTCATTGATATTTATATTACTCGCTCTTTGCTGTCCTTTTACATCTATCCAAACAATTCCTTTGGGTTGTATTTGAAATTGTGCATCAGTTGTACATACAGTAAGTTGAGTTCCGAGCATTCTCGTATAAAATGTTTCGTTTGAATAGCCAATGATATGCGGGTGACATCTGTAATGCCTGTCTATCATTATGGGTACATTCTTTGGTGCTGTGGCAAGAGCAAGCAACTCTTTACTATAATCCCATAAAGATTTGCTGTTATAATGTAAAAACGCACAATTACTGATTAATAAATGTTGCTTAATAAATGTTTCCTCATAATCATTTACCATGGAAATATGCTTTAATTGCATTGGATCGCCTATTACAACTAATTGTTTTGTTCTTAAAATTAATGGAATAGCAGAAGCAATATCACATTGAGAGGCTTCGTCTATTACAACCATATCAAATAATTCATTTTCGAGTGGAAAAGCGGCTTTTGCCGACAAACTTGTTACAGAAGTAATATTGAAAATATCAAGAAATGACTTTGTAGCTTTAATAAAATAGCCTATTTCTTCTTGTTTCCATGGAATACTATCAGGTAAATAGTCTTTGTAGTTGTTAATGTTTGGAATTTGAGATTTTTTTATTTTTTGTTTTATCAGCTCAATAAGTAATGGTTTTCCTAAATTATTTATTTCTATTTTACTTTTTTCAATATTTGATAAAATATTTGACTCATTAGTCGTAATCCCTTCAATTATGCTTATGCTTTTTGCTAACTCGCTTTGTAAATTATTGAGTTGATATTCCAATGGCGAGTAATTTTGAATGTAAGCAATTGCATTTGAAAAAACAGTAATTAATTGAGTATACAATTGAATAATATCCTCACCTTTTCGAAACTCTGAAAGTTGAGACTTTAAATTTTGTGCTTGAATGTAATTCCTCATTTCAAGAGGATATTGTTCTATTATGTTTAAAATCTCTCTTGCGTATTTTTTTTTATTAAACCAATTGAACCATATTTTTTTTACGCCTGAATATTTTGACTCAATAAAATTTCTTTGTGTTTTAAGAGGACTACTAAAACTGTCTAATTTACGGATATTGAATGACTGCCTAAAAGAATCTATTTTCGCATTATTTGCCACTAAATTTTTGATTTGCAGTTCTACTGCTTGAATATTTAATTTAATTGCTGGTAATTTACTTAACAAATCATCTCTTTCAGCAAGTTTGGCTTTATTATCTTTTATTATTTGCTTCTGAATAATGATTTGATTCTTTAAATCTGAAACTTCTTGTGTGTTGTCTTTAAGCGTTGATATCTTATTAATAACACTTTCGATTGCAGGAATGGCGTTATCAGATAATACTTTTTTAGACCCAAATCTTAAAAAAAATCCAAAATCATCAATTTTGTCAAATCTATCTTTTACGTTATCAACGGCTTTGTTATTTTTACTTGCAACTAAAACTTTTTTGTTTTGCAATACTGCATTAGCCAAAATATTTAAAATAACTTGCGTTTTTCCACTTCCAGGAGGACCAGTAATTACCGATAATTTATTGTTGAAAGCATTTAGTACTGCTTTCTTTTGACTGTCATCAATATCACTAATTTGTATCAGTTCTTCTTCTTGTAAACTATAGATTTGATTATCAATTTTTGTATTTGTTAGAAATAAATCTACCAAACTATTTTTAATTATAGTATTGCTATTCAGTTTGTTCAAATCAGAGTAAATTTGACTCAGTGCTGGATTCCTTGAACTTAAAGCTAAATAGAGAATCTCATTTAAAATAATATTGTCATCAATTTTTGATTTCAAAACAGATGATATTCCTACAATAGTAGATTGCTCTTTGATAGCGTTCTCTATCTCGGTAATTTGCTCTACCGAAAATTCTAGTTTCTCAAACGCTTTTAAGTTTATAGAAAAATCTGACAATTTCCAAGGTATTTGTTGCGTGTTTGTGTCAATATCCTTTATATCACTGAAAGGAATAATATAATTCATCAGTGTATACATAATATCGTTTAAGGTGATTCTCAAACCAATAAATAGGTCTTTTGGCCATTTTGTTATGTTGACATTTTTGTTGTCATTGAACTTTTTACTAAAGTCGCTATTTAAAGACATATCTAGAGAAAATGCATCTGTTATTGGGTACTGATAAAACTCTTTAATTTCAGGCTCCTTTTGCTGTTCTAATTCAACTACGGTCTTGTAAAACTGAATTATTTTATCCATTTGATTCAAATCTGATGGATTGACTTTATTTAAAATTTTTGCAATCATAGTAACATAATTTATGTTGTTTGGAACAGGTGGATAATATATAGATTTAATAATTTCAATTTCTTTACCTTTTATTTTAAATACTAACAATTTTATTGTCCCCCTAGTAGTTTTTAATTTCCCATTTTCTTTACCAATTAATTGTTCTTCTGTAATATTTAAGAGCTTTGCAAAAGTATCTATACGAGTTGAAGTTGCGTTCATTGGTCCAACACAGAAAAAATAATTCTCACCAACAATATTATCGCCAACAAGTTTGGCTAATTTCTCCAACTCAACAGTAGAAATATCTAAAATGTTTGAGAAGAAATGTATTCTTATTTTTTGTTTGTTTTCAATATCATCTTTCGTAACTTCATTTATGTATTTATTGACAATATTTATTTTGTTATCTGCATTTAGATAAGAATTTACATATAATTTTGCCCTTTCTAATGCCACTCTAGAAGGTTCAATAAGAGTTACTTTTTGAATATCATCTGTAATCCCTTGCTGTTTTAGGTAATCAAAAAAGCAAACTGTTGCCAAGCCTTGACCGCACCCCCAATCTACAATTTCTAAATCAGTATTGAAAACTTGTTGTGGATTATGAATTGAAGATAATGCTGTTTTTATTTTTGCTTCGTGCATGTGGCCGTATGCAGTAAGATAACAGTTCAATTCATCCTCCGTATGTAATAAATCAATTCCGTGATTAATGAATGACCAAGGTCTTACTCTCTTTTCGGCAGGTAAATTTACACGAGCAATGTCGATAATTTTCTCAAAAGTTAGATTTTGAATTAATTCAATAGTTTGGTTAGAGTCATTCATATTGTTTTATATTCTAACTTATTTGCTGCTTTTCATACTTGCACTGCCTTTCCTTCGCCTGACACACAACTAATCATTTGAAAACCATCAAATAGATCGAAGACCTTAATCGGCTAAACGAACCGAAAGAATCAT
>DYPF01000189.1 GCA_020720105.1 Chloroherpeton thalassium | reverse complement strand
AAAACAAAGATAAACAATATTTTAATTAGTGCGACTCAGCCAGATTAACCTAAAATTTTATTCTGGGGCATATTAGGAGCCCTTATTATGCGCATTATTTTTATTTTTGCAGGAATTCAGCTCATTCAGAATTTTCATTGGATTATTTATGTTTTTGGCGCTTTTTTAATCTACACCGGTATAAAACTCACATTTGAAAAGGACAAGAAAATTGAACCGGATAAAAATCTATTCGTCAGAATTTTCAAGAAATTTATGCCTGTTACCAATGTTCATCATGGTGATAAATTCTTTGTAAAGATAGATGCTAAAACATATGCTACACCTCTATTTGTTGCTCTATTGGTTATTGAATTCACTGATTTAATATTCGCTGTTGATTCTATTCCTGCTGTTTTGGCAATATCTGAAGATACTTTCATTGTTTATACATCAAATGTTTTTGCTATTTTAGGATTGAGGGCACTCTACTTCGCACTGGCCGGAATTGTTAAGTATTTTCGCTATTTGAAATATGGACTATCTGCTATATTGGTTTTTGTTGGCACAAAAATGTGTATTTCGGGATTTTATAAATTTCCTGTATTTTGGTCACTTATGATTATACTTGGAATATTGGTATTATCTGTTCTTGTTTCGCTTACTGTTCCAGTAAAAAATGAATCAAGTGCTGCAATTATGAAGGAATAGATGTGTATATAATTAGAGAGTCAAATTTTTCAATCTACTTAGTCGGTTAATGTCATATTAAAAAGTTCGACAGCTTTTATCAGATCTTTTTCTTTCTTAATTTTTAATCTGTTCCTGGTTATAATCTTTTTTAATTCTTTTTTCTTTTCAGGAAACTGAGATAAAAAACCTGCTTTGTTTGGTTTGAATATCGAATAGGAGCCATCTTGTTTTTTTAGGATAAATTGGAAGTTTGGTTGAGGACCATCATCTACTTTATAATAAGCAATATGTTTGTATACATATATAGAAATCTTACCTTCAATCAAAACATTTAAGAAAGTATACTCATTTCCAGAATTAATCAGTTTGATTTTAATAGGCCTGAATATCATATAGCTATTATCAAACTCGTTTTTCATCTTTACTTCTTTAATTAATTCCCGCTCTAAACGAATAGCCCTGAAGCTTGAAGATTCCCACATAATAAATGAATCATCAAAACCATTATATTTCAAATATTTGTTCTTCACAATTTCATTATTATAAAGCAAAATTTCACTTAACAGCCATTCTTTGGTAATACATTTTTCACTTAATCTGGTGTCAGGATTTATAAATATGCCTGTTAGTTTTGGCTCAAAAGACCCGGTAATTATTTTATCATTAAATTCAATTGGCGAATCTTGCGCAGAGAGTTTATATACTATCAAACAAAAAAGAAAAAGTGTGAAAAGGCTTTTCATAATTTCAAATATTTATTTTACTTCAATTGTGCTTCTGGAAAATACCAGTTTATTATCTGATGTTATCCCTTGCACATCAATATTGTATTTGGTTCTATATTCAGAGGCACTGAACTCAATATTGGTTTCATTTCCATCGTTTAAAATCACTTCTGGATTCCAATATAAAATTTGTCGAAAATCCGGAATTCTGTTTAATTGGCTTTCTTGGGATTCATTATGATTTACAGGGATTTCTCCGGAATATTTCATTACATGATTGCTAATAGATGGTAACCCGAGCTCTGAATAAATTTTTGAAGCAAGTTTAGGGTCGGTCAAAATTGAAATTACTCCATGAAAATTAAGTTTTCCATACAAAACATGTTTCCTTTTCAGTTCAATTCGCTGAATTGCTTTCCCCTCTATATCATTAAGCGCATTGTAATCAAAAATCGGAATTGAATTCAGCAAAAACAGGGCATTCTCTTCCTGCATCAATTTGGTTTCGTCATCAATTATATTCAGATTATAACCATAGGCATTTTTTTTGAATTTTACTATAGTGATATAATTCTTAGTCATTTCCATAAAATTTGCCAGTTCTTCGTAATCAGAAGGAAGTATTATTTGATCAACCATTCCAAAAAAAGGGTATCGGGGTTCATGTGATTTTTCAATTGATTTTCGGGATAAGTCTTGATTGGCAGGATTGTATATTTTATTGATAAGTACCAGCTTCTGTGAATTTTCGAGATACGTTTTCTCAGAAATATTCATATTCATTTTCGATTTAGATACCTGGCCCGGGAAAATTCTTTTTTCATCAATTTTGAATTCATAATTCCTATATGCATTAACTGAATCATTTAGCTGCAAAAAAAGGTTTTTGTTATCATATTTATTTTTAATCTGATAATAAAACTCTCCATCCTGATTGGTTGTATAATATTGCAAATCAGGAATGCTGTCGGACGAAGAAAGTAAAACGGTTACACTTGAAAGCGGTATATTATTAGTTTTACCTGTCACCTGACCTTTAAGAATATAGCCTTCATTTTCGGTTAAATGACCGGATAATGACAAATATTTGTTTTGCCTGAGGAATTTCCATTCATCCTGAATATAATCATAAAAACTAATGATACTTTTTGTGGAGCAGGTATCTTCAAAAGGAGATTGTTCTCTGACTGAAACCGATAAATTGGTTAAACCTGAGCGATTTATTAAACTATCTATTACAATGCTGAGTTTGATTTTTTCTCCTGGATGATATGAATATTTATTAGTATAAATTTTGCAATTAGCAGAATTATTATTGCTTTTTTGCATTGAATCATTCATTACATTTCGTTCATTGGTTATTGAAAAATCGTATATAGAATCAAGTTTATCATCATTTTGCCGTGTAATAAATACCTTTCTATTGAAATAAGTTTCAACAGGATAATTACGCATACGGTTTGTAAAAGCCGACAGATAATAATAACCTGTTTTAAGGGTATCAGGTATATTTATCTGTCCAATGCAAATTCCATTTTCAACATTGGCTCTAAGACCCGAAATCTCAATTTTATCATATCCGGTAAGCTGAAAATAAATTATTTTGCTTACATCTGTATTTTGTCCCGGACTGATAATGGCCAGATAAGCCTTAAACTGGATGGTTTCACCGCTAATATAATCATTTTTATCAGTATGCAAATAAATAACTTCCTGCGCTTTAATATTCAAATTAAGAAGTATTAAGCCAACGAAAAGAGTAAAATATGGTTTTAATTTAACAAATTTGTTCATTATAATTTTACTTATTGTTTCATAATTTGCATATATTAAAAATATTACAAGTGAATTAATATCGCTCAAGCCAAAAATTCGGTTTGTAATTCTCTGTGCAACCTGCGCTAATATATTCAGGCACATTATCTTCGTAGCGCTGATGGAGATACTGGTCGCCCCTGTTATATTTAACAAAATAATCCCTTTTAAATTGCGATGAAACACTGAAATATCCCAAAACAACTTTTGACTCATCAGTTGTGCATTTAATATTACTAAAGGGCTGAATTGGTAAAGGATCAAATATTTTATTATTGGCACTCAACTGTTCGCGCAATTTTGAATAATACAAAAATTCTTTTTCTGAAATTGATGAAACATTACAGGTTATTATATTACCCATTGTCATTGGTGGATCTATTACATCATCTTTAACGTAAACATATAATCCTTCCTGAATAAAACCTAAATTGTAGTGTTTAATTGCTTCTGTCCCATCTATTATAGTTGATTCTTTAACAACGGGCTTATCATCTAATTTACCTACTGTCCAGCAATATACCGAAGTTGATGGGCAAAGTGAGCATCTGCCGTAGCGCCATTCAAGATGAAATTCTTCACGAATAACTCTGGTATCAATTTTATAATAAGCTGTAGCATTTTCATTAGTTTTTAAATCAAAATACAAATTAACCCCGTATTGAGTAACAAATTGAGTCTCTCCCTTTGGTGTAATTTCCTTTACATCTCTTGAAGCAAATTCTGCAAACAATGAAAAATCTTCAAGGGGAGGCTGCATTGATTCAGTGTTCGATTCATAAACCGATCCATCACTGGTAATAATTTTTAAAGTATATGTTCTGCCAACATAACCGATAAATCCGGCAGCTTCATAATAACCTTCACCTATTTCATGCAGAATTTCGGCATTACCAAAATCGTCGGTAATGCTTACCTCAGCTGCAGTCTCGAAACTTGAGTTATATTCATCATCTGCCGCATTATATCCAATAGCTTTTGTCAATCTGATTCTGGTAGAACTTCCTGTATTGCTTAACTTTCCTTCTACAACCAGATAATTATCCTGGCTTGTTTCAAGAGTTGGATAAAAAAGTTCCTGACAAGCTGAAAACAGAAATAATGTTATGCATAGTGCAATAATATAGAACCAGTGTTTTGACATATGTTAAAATATGAAATTATAAGTAATTGTTGGAATTGGTTGTCCAATAATATATAGTTTGTAAAGGCCTGAAGATCGAAGATCGTTTTGAATAGTTGGATTTTCAGTTTGATAAAATATGGAATATGCATTGTTTCTGCCATATACATTGATTACTGATATTGTCCAGTTACCTTTCCATTTCTTCTTTATCCTAATACTTTCATTAATACTTATTGACAAATCCAGCCTGTTATAACTTGGCAAACGGTACTTATTCCTATCGGAATATTGTATTGCCCAATTGCCATCAATTTGATACTTCATTTCGGGTAAGGTAGTTGACCGACCTGAGGCATATACAAAGTTGGCCGAAAAGCGCCATCTCCTGTTAATATGGTACATCAGAAAAGCATTCAACTCGTGCGGCTTGTCGTAATTTGAAGGATAATATATATTATTGTTAATCTTTTCTTCGGGAAAATTTCCAGAAGTTTGCTTAAGAGAACGTGACCAGGTATAATTTAACCATGTTTCAAGTTTCTTAGATGTTCTCTTAAACGATAATTCTATTCCATAATTTTTGCCTCTTGCCGAAATCAATTCGTTTTCAATTGTGGGGTTCATACTAATCTTAGCACCATTTTTATATTCAATTAGATTTTCCATTTTTTTGTAATACAATTCAACAGAACTTACTATT
>DYPF01000014.1:22150-28271 GCA_020720105.1 Chloroherpeton thalassium | reverse complement strand
AAGAAATAAATTATGAAGAAATTAATTTTACATATTGCAATTTTCGTGTTAGGAGTGGCTTTTGCTAACTCCCAGACGCTTAATAGTAGTGGTAAAATTGAAAATATGGGTACTATCAAGATTAAGTCGGGTCAAGTAACCAAACTTGCACAAGATACAATTGATGGTCGGTTTGAGATGTTACAACAGCCTCTGAATACTTTCTTCTCTGTTCCAAATATTGTTTATGGTCAGTTAGTAATTAAAAATAAAGGCAAGAAAATTATCTTAGACGAAAAAGACCAATTTGGTAGAATTAAGAAATTGATTGTTCGCGACTCTTTAATTATGGCTGATAGTGCTCGATTTGGAGTAAATTATATTGGGCTTAATCCAGAAGTTGTAATAGCACAATCCTCAGTTACAAATAACGAATCTGCATACCAAGGCAAACGCGACTTGGTAATGCAAAATTATGTTATGCAGCAAGACCTATTAGCAAATGGCAAATTTTCCCGCCTTAACATTGATAACCCTTTTGGAGTAAATGTTAAAACGGGAGGATTTGAAATCACTGAAAAACTTACTTTAACTAAGGGTGAATTGCAAAATTCTACTGCCAATAATTTCACAATGAAAGATTCGACTGAAATCGAACGATTTGTTGGGGCATCGCTTGCCGAAACACCGAAGTTTGAAAATAATGTAAATATTACATATTCTGGTGTAGGTAGTTTAGTTACTTCAGGCGAAGTACCACCAAACCCCACAACTCTGCGTAACTTGAAGGTGAATAATACAGATTCGTTGATTTTATCCAAGAACATTACTGTTAATGATACATTACAAATCCGAGCAAAACTTTTGGCTTTAGCTGATACATTAACTTATACAAACTCACGAAATCCAATTTATTTGGATTCATCTTATTCCGAAGTGTCTGGATACTTCCGCAGGACAAGCATTCCCACTGGGCAGAATGTGGTTTTCCATAATCCATACACATTTGTAAATTTTGCAGATGCTCAAGCAATAGGTTCAATTCAAGAAATACTACTTGACATTCGATATAGAACATTCCATAAATATGATGTAAGTAATTCTAAAGTACAACGTTCATTTGACTTTTATGCTTTTGACATAAATGGTGATGAGATTTTTGGTGGCTTCACCGCAGACTTTGGTTTTGGTTGGAGAGTGGATACTAATTATTGGAATGACGAAACAAATCAATTGATTTCATCATTTAATGAATTAATATTACAAAAATGGAATGGATTGGATTATGACGATTTAGAATCCACCTTGCCTGCACTTGACGATCCAAATAATTGGGGACATTCAAATTACTTTACACTTAACTCTACTGGCTCTTATGCAATAGGCTTATCATCTTTATTATCAATATTCGTTCAATCAAAAGTGCTTTTGGAAGGTTCATATATTCCAAATTCCCAAGGCAGAATGCGAATGGATATGTGGAATGGCAGACAAGGTAATTTGTTACTAACTGGACTAAATCAAAATCAATTCCCAATTAACTTAGTTAAGAATATTGATATTACACAGATCAAATCAGTTCCTGATTCTGTTGTGGATTGGGTGGTTGTAGAATTTAGAAATTCAACAGATCCGAACCTTAAGTTTTCCAAATTGCTATTAGTTCGTTATGATGGTAGAATAGTTGATATTTATGGAAATCCAAATGTTAGAATAAGCAAGAATGAATTCGATCCAAAAATCCACGACTCCAGCTTTGATGTAGTAATTTTCCATCGCAATCACGCATCGGTTAAATCATTGACACCAATAGAGTTAATCGCAGAAAATAATACAAGGGAATATAATTTTAGTTCAACCGATTTTGTGATGGGTGCTCCAGCTTCCCTTAAATTAGTAGATATTTCAACAGATAAAAATATCTATGCACTAAGGGCGGGCTATTATGTGAATGATACTCAGAGTTTATCCAATATGTTGAATGTGTTAAATCCATTCACTCAGCGTGATGATCACTTAGTGGTATGGAATAATGTGTCTACTTTTGGCTATATGATGTTCGATTACGATATGGATGGCATTATAACCACACGTGATTTCAATATGAGCTGGAATAATAGGGAAGAATAATGAAAAAGTTACTTTTATTCATATCTATTATCTTTATTTTTCAAAGTAATTTTGTAATAGCTCAATTTGGAGATACATTAGCAAATGTAACTATTTCTAATATCCAAAAAACAAAAACTTCAAATATAAAATTTGATTTGTATTTACAGAATATATCAAATAAGTGGAATTATTATGCAAATTCTACTTTTCACATTAAATTTCCAGACGAAACTGCTATTAATTATGTAGATTGCTCAATTAAGTTAGAAACATCACAATTGCCAATAGTTCCCGAAACAGGATTGGACTATCCAACTTCTGGTTATTATGTACAATCACAAGTGTTAAATAATTTCTTTAGCATTAGTATTTTAGGCTCTAAAGAATATCAAACATCATTATTTGTTCCTAAAGACTCTTCGATATTATTAGGAACTTTCTCAATTGAGAATACGAAAGGGGAATATTTACCCGATAGTTTATTTTGGTTGCAGCCAACATCGTATTTCCAAGCAATGGCTTATAAAATTGACCACGATTCACTTGTCAAAAATAATATTATTTGGTATTTTACACACGATAATATTGAAATGAATGATGGAACTTCGAATCTTGTGAATTTTATTACTCCATCAAGACCAAATTATAAAACTGAACTGATTGATTTTATTGTGAAATACGATAGAGTGAAAAAGCTGTATTACGAATGGATAATGCGAACAGAGTACGATGTGTATGGTTACACAATCACTCGTGCAATTCGCCCAGCAGTATCGATAGATCCACAGAATTTGGATTATGATACAATCGGTTCTTGCTTGCCAGGATCTGCTTATTTCAGACCTGAATTTATTGCAAATGGGAATTCTTTTACTGAAAGAACTTACGGAAAATTTGATGATTCTGTTGATTATCGGAGTGTGCAATATTGCTACAATTTGTATGCACATTTTATAAATGAAACAGGCATTACAACAGGTAAATTGTTAGCTACAAGATGCCCATATATTCCAAATGCTGTAATTGTGGAAGCCGAAATTGTTGATCCAAAAGATTATCCTGGTGCAAAGGAAAGCCCAACAGTTCGATTTAAAATTGATGATGATTGTTATGTTACAGGCACAATAATTGATGCTATTGGTAGAACTGTTGAAACATTAACGTTATCGCAAACAGATGAAATTATAGATAATTTAAGATTATATAAGGGCGAATACATATCTTCGTACACACCGCCACCTTGGGTAGCAAATGGATACTATCAATTTATTATCACTGCATATCCAATTGAAGATAAATCAGTTGAAATATCTCAGACGATTGTTCCATTCTTCTTAATGAGGAGTGATTAATCATGAGAAACGCATTATATATTATCTTTTTTTTTGCTTAATTTTTGAAGTAAAGTCTCAACAATTGATTGATTTTAGTAATATCAGTGATACTGTTTGGGTTGGAAAACCTGTGATTTTCAATTCATTGCAACCAAATAAAAATATCATCTTGTATTATTCAACTGATGATGGCAATTCTTGGGAAACTTTGGCAAATAATTTCAATGCTCTTTACATTTGGGAAGTACCATTTACTTTGAATAAACAGATTGTTTTTAAAGCAATCAAAAAAGATACAGTAGGTTTTGAATTAATCTGGCATAATAAGTTTGCTCATACTGATGAGATTAGGTCGATAGATTTCTCTCCTGATGGCAAATACGTGCTTACCTATAGCACAGATGGCTGGCTAAAAGTATGGGACATTGCAAATAAGATTGGGATAGATTCATTGGTTATATCAGGCGAAGAATACTTGTATGATGCAAAATTCTATAAAACATCTGGTAAGATTTTATATTCAGTTGGGGCGAATACATTTATTTGGGACAGAAATAAGAAAAGTACAAAGAGTTTCTTTACAACGAATTTTGATTCATTTATAAGAAAAATAGATGTAAATCCCCAAAAAACTGAATTTGCTACTGTAACTAATGATATAGATGTAAATTCGTACGACAATGAAAACTATTTGCCAAATTATTTTGATTTTTCTTCTGCTGCTGAATATGGCAATGCTTATGATATTCGCTACTCAAATGATGGAAAATATGTAGGAATCCCCACATATAATGGAAAAATAATTATTAACGACCTTGATAATTATAATTCAAATTACAAAGTTGATTCAAAGCCGATTTATTCACTTTGCTTTTTGAATGATAATAACAATGTTGCTTTTGGTGGCGCATCAACCAAGTTGCAGTTTTATGATAGAGTAAATCGAAGTTATGATACTTTGGTTCCAAGTTTTAAGTCTGCTATAAGGGATATAAAATATTCCCAGTCAAGAAACGAAGTTTATGCATCTTCTACCGATAGTACTTTAAAAATATGGAATGTAGAAACAAAGCAGAAATTCCCATTAGAATTAAACGAACCATATCAAATTCTTACTTTCGACATAACACAAACTTCTGATACCATTGCTACGTCGGGCAGGGAAAATGAGTTTAGAATTTGGAAGAATTATCAGATTTTGGAAGAAGTTGAATTAGATACTTTTGTTTGTATGCAAGAAGTTTTTTTCAAAATATCAACAGATATTCATCACCCGCAACCAAACGAAAAAATAAATGCTTTTGTAGAAATATCAGCTAAGTATCAAGATACACTTCGCAAGTTAGATTGGTGGGAAGTTCATACTGAAATTAGGTTGCCAATTTCTTCAGTATTTGATAGCGATTACGAAGATTTGATTGAAGACTTATATTATTCGTTTGATGTTGATTCTAACTTCGTTTTCAGTCCAAATTATTTCTGGGAAGATTCATTCAAATCACTTTATTTTAATAAAAAAAGTGAAGTCTTAATAATTGACACTGTAATAATTACCCCAGAAGATAATTTTTATCCGATAATTAAGAGCGATTCAGTACAAATTGAATACTATTGTGAAAATTATTCTTCTTTTGAATTCGTACAGATACCAAAGATAACACAAGTAGTTAAAAACAATAATTTAATTCAGTGTTTTTTTGATGAAGATATTGATAATAATACAGAAATTTTAGTTTTTGATTATTCAGGTAAGGTTTATTCAAATACATTTTATTATTTTGCAAGTTCAAAAGAGTTAATATTGCAAAATATTAATTCTGGTTTGATTTTTGTGCTGTTAAAAAACAAAAATTATACCATAAGCTTAAAACTATATAGTAACAAATGAGAAACGGACTAATTATATTATTTATATTTATATTTGTTAATTCTATGCAATCCCAAGTAGTTAGGGAAAAGTATAGGGATGTGATTATTACAAATGAAAATGATACAGTATTTATTGATAGAACCCCAAGCGAATGGTGGTTTGGTCCATTTGTTAGTGGATCGCCATTTTCAAGTATTTATTTTGGAAAATTAAGTTTGCCAGAATATCAAATTCCGGGCTATGATGATTTCCAAAAGATAATTACATACAAAGGTGGAAGTGGTTGGAGTTATGATGTGGGTTTGTATTCACAATGGAAAAGATTAGATAAAGATTGGGGAACTTCCTTAAGATTATCCATTTATGATTTTCGTAATTCCGAATCAAGCACAACAATTGATGATACCGTCAGAACAACATATATGAACAATACTAATTTGGTATATATCACATTTTCTCCTTCTGCAACTTACAATTTTAAAAAGTACAAAGCCTTAAATGCTTTTGCAGGTTTTGACTTTGAAATTCCAATTTCGGCAAGGGCTAACCAAATGCGTACATTCTATAATCCCGAGTATATTGAAGATATTTATATTTATCAATATAAAAAGCAGAATTTCCGCGTAGGAATTCATGCAGGATTTTCTTATGATTTGTTTTCAGCAAATATCAAAGCTTTTGCTCGTAGTCAGATAAGTTTATTTATGTTAATGAGTTCAGGTACAAGTCAAATTGCTGATTTTGGTTCAAATTTCAATTCATTTGTAATCAAAGGCGGAATTGTAATTAAGATTAGTCCAGATAAATTAGAAATTGATACTCATAG
>DYPF01000014.1:0-22050 GCA_020720105.1 Chloroherpeton thalassium | reverse complement strand
TTTGTAGAGGGTTATAATGATGACCAAGGTGGTTCGCTTATTGAAAACCAAAGACGTTCTACTGAAAGGTCGTTAAATGTGAAAAGATATTTGATGAATAAAAAGATACCGGAAGGAAGAATAATCTCCTTGGGTCGTGGTTCTGTGAACCCAATTGTTCCTAACACTTCTAAAGCAAACCGGGCTAAAAATAGAAGAGTTGAGATAATAATCGAAAGATAAAAAATAATCAAGAATTAAATTTGAAAATAATTAAATAAAATTTTAAAAATAAATATTGAAATATAATGGAAAAAAAAGTTTGTGTAATTGAAGACAATACTCCAAATCGAAAATTATTTGTGATGCTTCTAAAGAAAAGTGGATATGAAGTATTTGATTTTGAAGGAGCTCAGTCCGCTTTAGAGTGGTTGAAAGCTAATACTGTTGAATTTGTTTTAATGGATATATTACTACCTGATATGAATGGAATGGAGCTAATCCAATATATAAGACAAATTCCAAATTTGAAAAAAATTAAAATAGTTGCCATAACAGCATTTACATCAACATCGGATCAACATAAGTTTGCGCAAGTAGGGTTTGATGGATTTGTTTCCAAACCAGTGAATACAGCAACTTTTGTCAAAGAAATTGAAGCTTTCCTTTAATTTAATATTTATTAACAAGGTGAAGAAATGAGTGAATTAAACCAAAGCTTTGAAAAAATAATAAAAGATAGAAAAAAGAAAAAAATTGCTATTTATGATTTTAAAAAAACATATCCAGCATATTTGATATTAATATTCTTATTATTTATAAGTTACTTTATTTTCCAAAATACAAAGGTAAATGTAAAAAATGATCAAAATGTGCAGTTTACAAAAGCCCAACAGTCAATAATAACAAGGTTAGAAAATCTTAGAAATACAGATAAAGATTTATTAGTTTCGATGCGCGGATTATATGATATATTGCCTCAAGTAGTTAGAGATTATTTTGAGATTTATGGTACTATTCCTGTTAGAACTTACAAATCATTGAATTCTATTAACTATGTGATGGAAGTAAATAATTATGAAAAAGGTAATTATGTTTACAATACTCAGAGTGTAGGATATTTTTATTATAAAATTACACCTGAGGGGGATAGAGAAAAGTATTATCCAGTGCATATGAAAGTACCTTATGATCCCGAAAAGCCAGAGCTTTTGCTTGGATTTGACTTGAAAACTATTCCTGAATTTGCAAGAGCTTTCGAGAAATCAAAAAATAATCAAAAAGTATTGATGAGTGATTTTGTAAAATTCAATCTAAATGAAAATAGATTAACTGGCTTTATGTTTATGCCTGTGTTTCCTGAAGACAATCCTTATATGAAGGGTTATCAGGGCTCATTAGCTTTAGAAATTGATATTTTGGAATTCTTTGAAGAAGCATTGATAGGATTGCAAGGTAAAAATAATGCAACAGCTTCAACCGACTCTTCAATTATTTATCAGTTTTATGAAGTTAAAAGCAATGGAAAGAAAGAGTTAATTTATTCATCACAAAATGCAGATATACTAAAAGATAACTTTACTCCTACAATAACAAAAGTTGAAAAATTTGATTTTGCTAATAAAATTATTGAATTGCATTTTGTAACTGCTCCTAATTTTGGCGGTAAGATTCAGTCCTATTTGCCTGTAATTGCAGCAAGTATTTCAGGAGTTTTAAGTTTCCTTTTGTTTGGGTTTATCTTGTCGGTAATCACAAGCCGAGGGAGAGCTCTCGAATTAGCAGAAAAAATGACTCGTTCTCAAAGACGTATCGTAGAAACTACCCAAGATATTATTGCTTCAATGAACTTTGATGGTATATGGAAATCGATGAATCCTGCATCTCAGAATATTTTTGGCGTGGAGCCTGACGATATAATAGGAAAATCTATTTTCGACTTAATGATTTATAAATCAGAAAGAAAAGAATTGACTGAAATGATTGAAAGTCAAGTAAATGATTCGACTTTACGTATTGATGCAAGAATGACAAGCATAGATAATACAGAACTATGGATGAATTGGAGCTTAACTAAATCAGTAGAAGATGAGTTGATTTATGTGATTGGACGTGATGTTACTTTAGAGAAAATCGCCGAAGAAGAAACAAAACTGCGTGCTCGTCAAATCCAGATGGCAGGTTATTATGCTCAAGAATCTGACGAAACCAAAACTATGTTTATGATTAGTGCATCATATAATTTGAGAAATTCACTTACTGGTGTGTTAGGTTATCTCCAAATGATAGACACCAAGATGTATGATTCTGAAGAAGAATTGAATTTTTGCATTAAAATGGCAGAAGAAAGTAGTGAAAATATCTATTCATTCGTATCAGATTTCGTTGATGTGGCGATTCAAGGTGATGTGGCAAGTGAACTTTCCTTCAATTTAACAAAATTTGACAGGGTTTTACAAAAAGTTGAGAATAAATTATCTGATAAAACCAAGTTAGTTTACGACAAAGATATTTCCGCTAATTTGAAGATAGAAACAAGCGAGAATTATCTTGTTCGTTCGCTTACCGAAATAATTTCTGCACTTAACGAAGAAGTTGATGGCTCGTATACCTTGATTGAGTTGGAAGTAAATGAATTAGAGGGAGGTGTGAATATTCAAATACTTGCAGAGCCTAACCAAATAGCTTATGAAAGTATTGAACTCTACAAGAATCATCCAAACGATTTAATAGAAGCATTAAAATTTGATAAAAAAGAAGTAATGTTTAGATTAGCAAAAGCTTCATCAAAACTTAGAATTATAAATGGGCTTGTAAATTTTGACACGTTTGGTCCTGACGAACAAAATTTAGCACTAATTTCATTACCATTAAAAAAGAGAATTAAGTGATAGTTCATTTTTTTTTCTTAAATTTGTTTTATATTATTTAGAAGATAAATGAAAACAGTACTTGTAATAGATGATGCTCCATTTATTTTGGAATCTACAAGAACATTACTCAAGTTCGAAGGATACGAAGTAGTCACTGCCGAAGATGGTGTGGAAGGATTAGAGAAAGTAAAAATCAATAAACCTGATGTGATACTTTGCGATATTTCTATGCCAAGATTAGACGGCTATGGTGTGCTTAAAGCAATTAAGGATAATCCAAATACTGCAAGAATCCCATTTATTTTTCTAACTGCATTTACTGAACGGCAGAATATCCGAAATGGTATGCAGCTTGGTGCGGACGACTTTTTGGTTAAACCATATTCGCGTGATGAACTAATTTCTTCGATTGGAATTCAAATAGAGAAAACTACTCTACAAGAAAAAGTAATCGAAGATAAAATGCAAGAGGTAAGCAAGAGTGTTACTCAAGTTTTACCTCACGAATTCCGCACTGTACTCAATCAAATTATGGGGTCTGCTAAGTTCCTTCAAAATAATCCCGAGAAGTTAGATTATGATGAAATTAAGGAATTGGCAAATGATATTCTTGATTCATCTAAAAGATTGCAAAAAATTACAGAGAATTATCTGATTTTCAGTAGAATCGAAGCAATTTCAGCTAATAAAGATAAAATCGAGCAATTATTTAACTTTAAGACTAATGAACCAAATTCAATGTTATATGATATTGGTGGATTTATCGCAAATAGATATGCCCGTGATAATGACTTGGAAGTTGATGCCGATATTAATGATATTGCAATTATTATGTCTTCAGAATCCTTCCATAAAGTAATTGAAGAATTGCTCGATAATGCGTTTAAGTTTTCTGAACCAAATACCAAAATTCAAGTTAATTCTCAATTACTTGATACTATGCTAAATATTACTATTAAGGATAATGGTAGAGGAATGTCAGAAAAGCAGATAACGAATGTTGGAGCCTTAATGCAATTTGAACGAGATGTATTTGAGCAACAAGGTGTAGGCTTAGGTTTGATAATTTCCAAGAAATTAGTAGAATTACACAAAGGAAAATTTTATATTAATAGTAAAGAACAAGAAGGAACAACTATTGATATTTACTTACCTTATGAACAGATATTGGCTTAGTTTGGAAAATTATCCCTTCAAATCTTCTATGGCAAGATTTATTTCTTCCCACTTCTGAAATTCAGTATCTAATTTGTGTCTTAATATATCATATTCCTTTTGATTTGCCAGTAACTTGGTTGGATTACTTAGGATTTCAGAATTTGAAAATGATTCTTCTAAAATTCGAATTTTTGATTCAAGTTCGGTAATTGAACTCTCTAATTTCTTGATTTCCCTATTGTATTTTTCCAATTCTCGCTTGGATTGTTTGCGGACTTCATAATCATTGGTATTTGAAGATTTTTCTTCTTGATTAACTTTCTTTGATTCTATCTTTAAATCTTCACTTATATTCGCTTGAATTTTTTCCAAATATATTTCAAAATCACCTAAGAATATATTGATTTGATGATTTTTGATTTCCCAAGTTTCATTTGTCAATCCAAGTAGAAAATCTCTATCGTGAGATACAACAATCATTGTACCTTCAAAATTCATTAACGCTTCCTTCAGAACAGCTTTCGAGAAAACATCTAAGTGGTTGGTTGGCTCGTCCATTATCAAAAAATTGCAAGGTTGAACGATTATTTTACACAAAGCAACTCTCGATTTTTCTCCACCAGATAAAACTTTAATTTTCTTGTATATGTCATCTCCGTGGAATAGAAATGCTCCCAGAATTGTCCTTACTTGCTCTCTTGTTTTGCTTGTAGCAACCTTCTCTACTTCTTCGAGGATAGTGTTTTCTAAATTCAAATCATCATACACTATTTGTGAATAATATTGAATGTTTAAGTAATTTCCAAAATATAATTTTCCTTCATAATCAAGATTCTTTGCTAATATCTTACATAAAGTGGACTTTCCTTCTCCATTTTTACCAACAAAGGCAATTCTGTTTCCACGTTCAATCTTGAAATTGAGATTTGATAAAACCTGCTTTTCGCCATATTTCTTAGATAGATTTACTGCTTCTGCTGGAATAATTGACGACTTCTCGGTCTGCGGAAATCTCAAGTCAATAGCAGGGTTTTCAATATCGTCTATTTCTACTCTTTCAATCTTTTCCAGCATCTTCATTTTAGATTGTACGCGAGTAGCCAAAGTAGCTTTATATCTAAATCTTGTTACAAAACTTTCAATCCTATCAATTTCTTTTTGTTGAGATTTAAATGCTGCTAATTGTTGTTCTCTTTGCTTTACTCGATATTCGATAAATTCGGAATAGGGAAGTTTATAATCATATAATTTCCCGTTCGAGATTTCGATTGTTCTATTAGTAACATTATCTAAGAAATTAGTATCGTGGCTTACAATTATTATACTTCCAAAGTAATTTCTCAAAAACTTTTCTAACCATAAAAGTGAATTTAAATCCAAGTGGTTAGTTGGTTCGTCGAGCATAATTAAATCAGGTTTAGCTAAAAGTATTTTTGCTAATTCAATACGCATACGCCAACCACCGCTAAAGCTACTAACTTCTCGGTAAAATTCTTCACGAGTAAATCCCAAACCAAGTAGAGTCTGTTCTATCTCTGCTTCAATAGTATTACCGCCAAGCAAGTTAAAGCGATATTGCAAATGGTCGATTTTCTCAACTAATTGGATAATTTTGTTATCGTCTGTAGTATTGTGGAGGTCATTTTGTACCTGTTCGAGTTCTGAACTAATCGTTTCTATTTCGGAAAGAGAGGATTTTACTTCCTCGTATAGTGTGCCGAAAGATTGAACAGAAAGTTCTTGCTGCAAAAAGCCAATTTTGTATGATTTAGGAGTAGATATTGTGCCTGACTCAGGCGAAATAATACCATAAATAGCTCTTAACAATGTAGTTTTGCCACTTCCATTTTTACCAATTAGTGCCAATCGCTCATTTTTAGAAATTGTGAATTTAATATTGTTGAATAGGTTGCGACCCGAAAAAAAAATGGATAAGTTATTTACAGCAATCATTGTATTTTAATTGGTTTGATGAAAAGAATGATAAGAATTATGGCTATTAATGCAAAAATAGAACCAAAAATAAATGTAGAATTTAATCCAAAATGAACAAAAAACACTCCAAATAAAACAGGACCCCCTGTTTGCCCAAGCAAAGAAGATGCCCTAAGAATTGACAAAAATCCAGCTGTGTTTTCCTTAGGCACTAAGCTTGAAATAATACTAATTAATGTTGGGATATTTACTCCGTGTCCTAATCCAAAAATCGCCGAGGAGATGAAAAAATAATCTGGATTGGAGAAAAGTAGAAATGAAGCAGAACCTATTCCATAAAAAATAAAGGAAAAAATCAACACAATTTGTGGATTCAATTTATTGAGTATCCTTCTTAGCTGTGATGAAGTTATTGCTGCAACAATTGACATTGTGGAAATCTGCATTCCAATAAATGTAGGCGAATGTATACCTGATTTTACAATCAAAAAGGGTAAAAATGAAATCAATGTTCCAAATAGAATTGTAAAAGTTAGAATTGCCAATGTAAATACTGCTATTACTTGTTTATTTCTGATATAATTTCTGATAGATGCAAAATAATTAGAAAATTCAGTAGTTTTTGGAGCATCGTCCTTTAGGAAAAGAACAATAGGCAATAAGAAAATAAGAGAAAGTAGCGGCATTAAAAATGGATAAGACCAGCTAATACCTGCTAATGCACCACCAATAATTGGATAAATAGTTGTAGATAAGCTTTGAATTGTCCCATTGAATCCTAATGCAGATGAGCGGTCAGAACCAACAAATTTGTCGGTTATTAATGTTACATTCAACGCTCCAAGTGGCGAGGCTCCCACTCCTTGTATAAAAATTAGCACTAAAAGTAAGTAATAATCACGTACAAAAAAGATAGAAAATCCAGCCACAGCAAATAAAAGCATAGCAGGAATTATTATCTTTTTTCTGCCAATTTTGTCAGCAAGCATTCCAAATAACGGAGTAAATAATAACCCGGGTAAGGTGAAAATTGATGAAATTATCGCGACTTTTTCTGGAGTAACATTAAAAAAGATTGCCATTTTTGGATATGCCGCCATAAATGAAGCAGCACCCATCACGGCAATCATTGTTATGCCAAAAATGAGCCATAATTGGCGGTTTTGCAATACAGATTTATCCATAAATTTTTAAGATAATAAAGGCTATCGAGGTTAGTATTCCATTGAGCAAAATTGTTAATCCATTCATTGCTAAAACTCTATTCAAAGCCTTGCCCTCAACAAAATATATTCGAATGGACGTAATTGCCAAAAGGGGTACAGCTAACATTGGGAGTAGCATCCACAAAGTGAATAATTTAATTGCTAACAAAATTGGAATAAAAAACACAATAAAGTTTAAAATAAGATACAAATGACGAGAATTTTCTTTTCCTATTTTTACAGCCAATGTATATTTTCCGATTGGCTCATCTGTATCCACATCTCTTAAATTATTAACCAACAATAAATTAGTAGATAAAAGTCCTGGCATAATACTTGCAATAATTGATATTTCGGTGATTCGACCTGTCAAGACAAAGTAAGATGCGTTAACTGCAATTACTCCGAAAAATACAAAAACAAAAGGCTCAGCCAGACCGTGATATGCCAATGGATAGGGTCCACCTGTATATGAATATGCAAAAAGCAAGCTAAGTATGCCAATAACCAAAATAATCCATCCAGAATGATAAACCAAAATCATTCCCGATGCAAAAATAATCGTTGCCAATATTATCGAAACAACTGACATTTGTTTGACAAATATTAATCCAGAAGCGACTGCTCTTTGAGGACCTAATCTATCTTGGTTATCTGCACCTTTCTTATAATCATAAATTTCATTGATGAAATTAGTGAGAATTTGAATCAACACCGAGAGAACCGACATAAGTAAGAACAATTGTAGACTAAATGAATTATCGTGGTAAGCAAGAGCCCCGCCAATCATTACTGGAGCTAAGCCTGCTGGTAATGTTTTAGGTCGGGTTGCATTCAACCAAATTGAAAGTTTCGTCATAGAACAAATGTAATTTTAACAATTACAAAAATACTCAAAATATCCGAAAAATTACTTAGTTAATTAAACTTGTGTAATTAAGATAATATTTTTAAATATCTAATTTACTTTGTTTTTGTTCGTCATTAAGAATTTAATTTTCTATTCAATGAAGCAAATATCAAACTGGAATATAGAAAACCTTGTTCATCAAGTTGTTTTTCCGCGATTAAATATATCTGATTACAAGTTAAACGAAGAATATAAACTTCAAATTCAGCAATTAGTTATAGGTGGTATTGGGGGTTTTTGTATTTTTGGTGGAAATATTGAAAGTAATATTTCAGTTATCGAGGAATTGCAATTTATGTCTGAAATCCCTTTACTTTTTGTTGGAGATTTCGAAAATGGCATTGCAATGAGATTATCCGAAGGAACTGAATTTCCTCATTCAATGGCATTGGGCAAAGTGAATTTAGATTATACATATCAAACTGCGGAGATGATTGCCCAAGAGGCAAAAGCAATTGGTGTTCATTGGAATTTTGCCCCCGTTGCAGATGTTAATAATAATGTCAATAATCCTGTTATCAATATTCGTGCTTTTGGAGAAGAAGTCGAAAGTGTTTCAGCAAGAGTTAATGCGTATATTGAAGGAACTCAAAAGCACAAAGTACTCGCTTGTGCCAAACATTTCCCTGGTCACGGCAATACTGCTATAAATTCACATTTGGAATTGCCAATTTTGGATTTTACCAAAGAAGAATTATTTCAAAATGAATTACTCCCATTTATGCAGGCAATTTCTAAGGATGTTAAATCAATTATGATGGGGCATTTATCCCTACCGAAAATTGACGAAAGCGGCTTGCCCGCATCTTTATCAAAGATTATTATTCAGGATTTATTGAGAAACGAGTTGAAATTCGATGGCTTAATTGTGAGTGATGCACTCGAAATGGAAGCAATCACTCAGAATTATTCAAATAAAGAAATTGCTCATTTAGGAATAGAGGCAGGCTTGAACGTGTTCCTGATGCCCGAAGATGCAGAGCAATTTATTAAAACAATAATAGAAGTAGTTCAGAGCAATCCAGATTTAATTACAAAACTTACACAATCAGTTGAGTTGATTGTCAAAGCTAAGAGATGGGCGGGAATTATGCCTCAATTCCAAAAGGAAAATATGCCACAAGATTTATTTATCAGGCATCCCTACCAAGCATTGAAATTTGCAGATAAAGCTCTTAAAGTTACTGGTAATTCTGAACTTATTCCATTAAATGAGTCCTATATTGTAAGCGTTTTTTCGCTACTGCAAACAAGCAAAGATTTTGATAATGCTACTAAATTTACTAAAATGTTGGCTGATGCAAATGAATTTGAAATGGATTTTGCATTTATAAATGAAGAAGTTACTCAAGAAAATATTGATGAATACAAGAATATGACCGAAGATGCTGAATTAGTTATTTTTCCAATATTTGTAAAAGGTCGCACTTATGGTAAAACTGCTGAATTACCTGCAGTTTTCAACTATATTTTAAAAGAATTATCAGAAAATAAAAAGTCTATTGCAATCATTTTTGGGTCTCCCTATATTGCCGAAAAAGTATTTTCAGATACTAAAATATTAACTTATTCTGATAGTTATGCAAGCCTTGCGGCAGTTGTTGCTCGATTGTCGAATCGTGATTTAAATTGGATTGAATGATGAAAACTCAAAATATAAAAAATTTATTAATAACAGGCGGAGCTGGATTTATTGGCTCCAATTTTATCAAATTACTATTTGAGACAAGAAATTACAAGATAATCAATTATGATTTGCTAACTTATTCTGGTAATTTAGAAAATTTAAAGGAAGTGGAAAACCACCCAAATTACAAATTTTATCAAGGTGATATTTGTGATTTTACTAAACTTGATGAAATTATTAAAAATGAACAAGTTGATGGAATAATCAATTTTGCGGCAGAAAGCCACGTAGATAAGTCCATTTTAGATGCAACGCCTTTTGTTAATTCCAATATTCAAGGTGTGTTAAACCTGATGAATGTAGCTCGGAAAAATAATATTCAACGATTTTTGCAGATTTCTACTGACGAAGTTTATGGCAGTGCCGATAATGGCGAAACTTTTAGTGAAGTCAACAACTTATTACCTAATTCACCTTATTCTGCCTCGAAAGCATCTGCGGATTTGATGGTTCGTGCATTTGTGCAGACATACAATTTTCCTGCAATAATCACACGTTCTTCTAATAATTATGGTCCGTATCAGTATCCAGAAAAATTTATTCCATTGATAATTTCTAATGCAATGAATGGGAAGAAAATACCACTTTATGGCAATGGAATGAATATTCGCGATTGGATTTATGTGCAAGATAATTGCAGTGCAGTTTTAGATGTATTCGAGAAAGGAAGAATTGGCGAAATTTACAATATTGCCGGTAATAACGAAAAAACAAATATTGAGATAATTCATACAATTTTGGAATTGATGAATGCAGACAAGAACTTAATTGAATTTGTTAAAGACCGACCAGCTCACGATAGACGCTATTCAATAAATTCTGATAAATTGAAAACTGAAATTGGCTGGATACCTAAATTTTCTTTCGAAAAAGGTATTCAAAATACTATCGATTGGTATTTGAATAATCCAAATTGGTTAGAAAATGTAATTAAACGAACAAATTTTAAAGAATATTATCAAACTCAATACGGAGTTAGTTAATTTTGAAATATTGAATTTTACATAAAATAAAAAAAAATTATCTGGAAACAATATGGAAATGATAATTGAACAAATAAAGTTAAAAATAGAGAGTAAATCACTTGTTGTTGGTGTGATTGGATTGGGCTATGTTGGATTGCCACTTGCTGTAGAATTTGCAAGGAAAGGTTACAAAACTTATGGCTTTGATACTGACCCAAATAAAGTTAATAGATTAAAGAATAAAGATAATTATATCCAAGATATTGAAAACAAAGTTGTTGATCAAGTAATTGAAGATAAATTGTTATTACCGCTAAACGAGTTTGATGCAATCAAAGAATGCGATGCTATTTTTATTTCTGTGCCAACGCCTTTTACTGTCAATAAAGATCCCGATATTTCTTTTATCGTTTCGGCTACTAATAGCATTCTCAATAATTTACAAAAAAACCAAATTATCATTCTAAAAAGTACCACTTTCCCCGGAACAACTGAAAAATACGTGATGCCAATATTAGAAAAAAATGGAATGAAGTCTGGAGATGATTTTTATTTGGCATTTTCACCCGAAAGAATTGACCCGGGAAATAAAGTATGGAAAACTGATAATACTCCCGTTGTTGTTGGTGGAATTAATGAGGTTTCAACTGAATTAGCAAGTATGGTGCATAATGTGGTTGTCAGTATTATCAAAAAAGTAAATTCTCCATCGGTTGCAGAAATGGAAAAACTTTTAGAGAATATATTTAGAAGTGTGAATATTGCTCTTGTTAATGAATTAGCACAATTATGCGATAGAATAGGAGTGAATATTTGGGAAGTTGTGGACGCAGCCGCTACAAAACCATTTGGCTTTATGCCGTTCTATCCAGGTCCGGGCATTGGAGGTCATTGCATCTTAATCGACCCATATTATTTGTCTTGGATGGCACGAGAATATGATTTTGTGACTAAATTCATAGAATTAGCTGCCGAAACAAACGAAGATATGCCATATTATGTTAAGAATATGGTCATTAAAGAAATTGCAAAACAAGAAGTAACACTTAAGACTGCAAAAGTATTAATTTTGGGTATGGCATTTAAACGTGATGTAGATGATTTAAGGCATTCTCCTGCTCTCAAAGTGTTTGAATTGATGTTAGAAGATAATATTTTGAATATTGATTATTTTGATCCTTATATTCCATCAATACAAATAAAAAATAAAAAAGTTGTTTCGATTAACGAAATAAATCCAGAGATTATCAAATCCTATGATGTTATTGTGATAACAACCGACCATACATCTTTTGATTATCTTATGATTGCAGAAAATAGTAAAGTGGTTGTGGACACGCGAAATGCTTGCAAAAAAGTCGAAAATGCGACCAATATTGTATTGCTCGGAGACGGCAAATGAAAAAAGTGATTTCAGTTGTTGGTGCAAGACCAAATTTTATGAAAGTTGCTCCAATTTACCATAGTTCTAAGGATGCAAAGTTCGAACATAAAATTGTTCATACTGGGCAACATTATGATTATAATTTATCTGATAGCTTCTTTATTGATTTGGAATTGCCAAAACCAGATTATTTCCTTGGAGTTGGCTCGGGTAGTCATTCTGTGCAAACTGCAAAGATAATGATGGAATTCGAGAAAGTTTTAGAAATAGAAAAGCCCGACTTGGTAATAGTTGTTGGTGATGTAAATTCAACAATTGCTTGTGGATTGGTTGCTGTAAAAATGGGAATAAAATTAGCTCATATCGAAGCAGGTTTACGAAGTGGCGATAGGGCAATGCCAGAAGAAATCAACCGAATTGCTACTGATTCAATATCTGATTATTATTTTATAACTGAACAAAGTGCACAAGACCATTTGATTTTTAGCGGAATTTCCGAAGAAAAGATATTTTTTGTAGGAAATACAATGATTGATTCTCTCGTTAAAGGCTTGGAAAAAGCAGAATTATCTTCGGTTTTGGAAAATTATCAATTAACTCCGGGTGAATATATATTGGCTACTTTGCATCGCCCAAGTAATGTGGACAATAAGCAAAGTTTAGAAGATTTTTACGAAGTGTTTCAAAGTATTTCGAAAAATATAAAATCGAAAAATATAAAAATTGTATTTCCAATTCATCCAAGAACTACAAGTAAACTTGCTGAATTTGGACTTTTAGAAAAATTCAAGTCTTTAGAAAATTTGGTAATGATTCCACCCTCGCCTTATATTGATTTTCTGAAATTGATGAAATATTCAAAATTGGTTATGACAGATTCTGGGGGTATTCAAGAGGAAACTACATATTTAGATGTGCCTTGCTTAACATTACGAACAACAACAGAGCGACCAATTACAATAGAAATTGGTTCAAATTTACTAATTCAACCAGAAAAAAATAAGATAATTGATGCTTTGGATAATTCACTTAAAAATCCAAAGAAGAGAATAAAAGTGCCATTGCTTTGGGATGGACAAGCCGCAAGTAGAATTGTAAAGATAATTGAAAACAAAATATTGCAATTTACTTCTTAATTACTTTACAGCTTTATTATGAATAATACTATACCGAAGATAAATTTTACGTGATAATTTACTAATTTGCTTTTTTTAATTTTTCATTTGTGTATGAATAATATGTTTTTGAGACTTACTTATATAAACTTAATAATTTTTATTGCTTTCTCATTTAATTTGAATTCTCAAGTAACTAAAGGTGAGAATCCATTTGAAGCCGAGAGAACAATGCAAGAGGAATTTGCAAAATCTTTAGGTGACGACCTCACAAAAGCCGCTGCCTCTTTGCCAGTTGGTAATTCGATTAACCCAGATTTTTATTATTTAGGACCTGGAGATGTATTAAGTTTTACTATTAATCCAATTCAACCTTATCCTATAGCAGTGCAGGTTACTCCATCATCTTCAATTATTATCCCGCGTTTCGGAGAATTTGATGTTAAAAATCTAACGATAACCCAAGCAAAAGATGCTATATTGAAAGAATTATTAAAACGCAATCCTAATTTTACAATAGACGTCTCGCTTCAGAAGGCAAGGATGAGTATGGTTAGCATAAAAGGTAATTTACTTTTTCCTAATATTTATGTAATGCCATCATCTTTTCAAGTTTCCACTGCAATAAATTATGCTAATAAAATTAATTCAGCCGAAATATCTCAATCTCAATTTGGTGCAGTAAATAAATATAATGAATTGAATAAAGAGAAATTCAAAGCATTTAATGAAGGGAAAATCTCTCCAGTTTCTCAATTCTCATCTCGAAATATTATTCTTCTTCGTCCTGATGGTTCTGCTTTGAGCGTGGATATAGAAAAGTCTAAAATAAACAACGATCCTTCTATAAACCCATTTGTACGTGAAGGAGATGAAATTATTATTCCATTTGAAAAAAACGATTATCCTCAAATTTCAATTTCTGGTGAAGTAAATAGACCAATTACTTTGCCATTTAAGAGTGGCGATTCTGCATCTACTTTACTTAAATTTGGTTATGGATTTACTCAAGATGCTGATTTAAACAATGTGAAGTTGTATTCCAACAACCAAACTATCAATTTGGAAGTTGACAAAAATGGCAAATTGCTTTCAAAAGATTTCCCAATTTCTGAAGGTAGTTTAATTATTGTAAATTCTAAAACAAGAGCACAAAACTCACAACCATCTGTTGTTTCTGTTTATGGTGAGGTGAATAATCCAGGAGTTTATGTTTTAGACGAGAATAGTAATTTGGTAAAAGATGTAATAGCCAAAGCAGGCGGACTAACTAAAAATGCTTATCTACCACTTGCTAATATTTATCGTTATTATGCTGTTAGTGATTTCAAAATGGATTTGACACGTGAATTCAGCGAGGCATTCCGTTATAGTAATTTAACTTTAGAGGACACAACTCGATTCTTGATTGATATGAATTATCCACAAAACTTTGTGTCCTGCGATTTCTCTAAATTATACGAAAAAAATGATTCATCAAGCAATGTATCGCTCAAATCAGGTGATATAATTTATATTCCATCACAACCAAAAGAAGTATATGTGTTTGGACAAGTGAAAAATCCTGGTTATGTAGCGTATGTGCCCAATAAATCAATGGATTATTATGTGGAAAAAGCTGGTGGATATTCTGATGGGGCTGTAAAAAAACGTGCCCGAATTATTCGCGGCAGAAATCAAATCTGGGACAAACCTGACGAAGGTGTGTTTGTAAATGCAGGCGATCAAGTTTATGTACCTCGCGAACCAGATATACCAATTTGGTTGCAGATTCAAAAATGGGGAGCTTATGCAGCCATTTTAGGTGCTTCTGTAACATTTATTAATATGCTTTATGGAATATATTTATATTCTATTCAAAATAAAAAGTAACTAATGAACAAAATATTATTATTTATTATTTCAATTTTGATTGGAACTTCTGCCCTTTATTCCCAAGTAGAAGATGTGCCAATTTCAAATTCAGTATATGACTTTCTGTTAAGATTAGAATCTCGTGGATTTGCAGGTCATTATTCATTATCCCAAATTCCATTGCAGAAAGCAGAAATTATTGAAATATTGCAAATTGCTCGTCAAAATGATACATTACTTTCTAAAGCAGATAAATCAGTATTAACCAAATTTGAATTAGAATTCGGAATTATCAAAAATGATTATTCTGTAGTTTTTCCTTCAAAAAGCAATGACGAAAGTATTTTCTGGTCGGAATTTTTCGGTAATAAGGAAAAGGTCTTTTATTATACAAAAACTCAGGATTATGTTTCTGAAGTTCGTCCATTGGGTGCTTTTGAATACATTCAAAGTAGCAATTCAGATAGCAATCAAAGCATAGCGATAGGCACTCTTGGAGTGCGATTCAGCGGTAGTGTTGGCGACAATCTGGGCTTTTTCCTCCAAGCAACAAATGGGCGAGAAGTATATGGAGACAAGCAATTAGTGATGTTTGTTCCTGAATATAGCAAAAGTATTAAATTCACTCGTTACGATAGCGATATTGACTTAACTCAATCTCATATCACTTACCAGAACGCTTGGTTTAAGGCGAAAATTGGACGAATGGAAGAGAAATTTGGAGCAGGCTTATTTCAAAGTGCATTTCTTTCTACCAAATCTCCTGCCGTTGATGCTTTAACATTAACAGCAAAATTTGATGTTTTTAAGTATTCATATTATTTTGGTAGTTTGATTGGCAATGCAATTACTGAAGCAGAGACTGGATTTACAAGCAAACTTAATTCCAAATACTTCAATCAACATAGGTTTGTTGCGATGCCTTCTTGGGGAGAAATAAGTTTATGGGAATCTGTTATCTATTCCGAACGTGGATTAGAATTGGCTTACCTCAATCCATTAAGTTTTTTCAAATCATTAGAACATCAATTGCACGACCGAGATAATACTTTGATAGGTATGGATTTCACTTTGAATTTTATCAAAAATCTGTCGATAAAATCAAGTTTCCTATTAGATGATATTCAATTCGAAGAAATTGGAACTGGATATTGGAGTAATAAAACTGCATTCAATATTGCTGGAATTTATTCGAGTAAATATAATTTTGATTTTGGATTAGAATATGCGAGGGTAGAACCTTATACTTATTCCCACTTTAACCCCAAAAATGCTTATACAAATGACAATCTACTTTTAGGATCTGTATTACAACCAAATTCCGAGCAATTTGGAGCTTTATTCCAATATTGGTGGGGGCAAAAAATTCCATTAAAAGTACAATTTACATACTCACGTCACGGCGATAATATTTATGATTCAACTGGATTTATGATTAAAAATGTAGGTGGAGATGTGTTGTATTCCAGAAGGAATGAGATTCCCGAACATAATTTTGCTGGAGATAGTATGAGCGTAACATTTTTAGATGGCATTTTGCAGGAGAAATACATATTGAATATAAATTTTGGATGGGAATTTATCCGCGACTATTTTATTATTGCAAATTATCAAATGCATATTCAAAACAAAAAAACACAAAATTATATAAGAATTTTATTAACAATTAATCAATTTTGAAAACAATTTCTTAATTTGAATGTTTAAATTTTTCAATTTTGTGCTTTTGATTTAATTCTACCAAAAAACATATTTAATGAACAGTAACCGTATCCAAATATTGTCTGAAATTATTGCAGATTTTTTTGCAATTACAATCAGTTTTCTTGTGCAGTATTGGTTCCGATTTCATTCGGGACTTGTGCCAAGTTCGATTAGCCCTGATTTGCAGGTAACTTTCATTACATATTTTTTAATTTTAATTTTTTGGTATTCAATTCTAATATTTATGGGAATGTATAAAAATTGGTATGAGCTATCGCCGATTGAAGAGATTTGGGGAGTATTAAAATCCGTTTTTTCGGGGACGTTAATAATCGTTACTTTGGTTTATAGTGCTTCGAGCAACTCGCCAAGATTAATGTTTTTGAGCTATTTATTGATTTTTTCTTTGGTAATATCGCTTGGTAGATATTCTAATAGGTTAATTCAGAAAAGATTAAGAGAGAAGGGAATTCTAAAAATACCAATTATTATTGTTGGAGATTTGCAGAGTTGCACAAGTTTTTATCAAGAGTGTGTAAAATCAAGAAATTGGGGTTATTTACCCTCAGCCTTTATTGTTTCGGATGAGCAAATTGAGGATAATAGCACAACAATTCCTACTTTTACAAGCCTTCATAAGATGAGCAGTTTGGAATTTGAAGAGATTGTTAAGCAATTCAATCCCGAAATAATAGTTTTGATGAAATCGCTTCGTAAAAACTACGAAACCTTAATGGAAATTACAAGCATTGCCGAAGATAATAATATCAGAATTAAAATTGAGCCTGATTTATATGATGCTTTTACAGGGCAAACACAAACTCGAAATCTTTGGGGAATTCCATTAATCGAAATAAATACAGAAATAATTAAACCTTATCAACGGTTATTAAAGCGAACTTTTGATATTGTTTTTAGCTTATTGGTAATTTTAATTGGCTTTCCAATTTGGTTTATTGTTGGTGTAATTGTAAAAACAACTTCTAAAGGTCCAATTTTCTACGTTCAGAATAGAATTGGTAAAGATGGAAAAGTCTTCAAAATTTTCAAGTTTAGATCAATGACTAATGAACAAAAAATAAAAACACCTAATTGGACATCAAGTAATGATCCTCGTGTAACTCCTTTTGGTAGATTTATACGTAAATCTCACCTTGATGAAATTCCACAATTTTGGAATGCATTAATTGGAGATATGAGTGTTGTCGGTCCACGACCAGAACAACCACATTTTGTGGAAGAATTTACCAAAGCAATTCCGCAATATGCACGCAGACACAAAGTCCGACCAGGCTTGACTGGCTGGTGGCAAGTGAAATATACTTCTTATGAATTATCATTAGAGGAAATTAAAAATAGGTTGAAAGATGATTTTTATTATATCGAAAATTATTCCTTCAAATTAGATATGGAAATAGTTATCCGCACCGTTTGGCTTGTAGTTAAGGGCCATGGACAAACTTAGAGAGATTTTTATGAAAAAAAGCATTGTTGTAATTCCAACATATAACGAGATTGATAATATTGCTAATTTAGTTCAGGCAATACATAATTCAGTTCAGGAAATTGATATTTTGATTGTTGATGATAATTCACCTGATGGCACTTCCGCTGCTGTTCGTGAAATGATGAAAACTGATGCTAAGTTGAAATTGCTTTTCCGTGAGAAAAAACAGGGATTAGGCACTGCCTACTGCGCAGGATTTAAATATTGTCTCGAGCAAAATTATGATTATATTTTACAGATGGATGCTGATTTCTCGCACGACCCTATTGAACTACCACGATTTTTAGAAGAAATTGAACATAATGACCTTGTTATCGGCTCTCGCTATATAACTGGTGTGAATGTGATAAATTGGCCCCTCTCACGATTATTGCTGAGCTATGGTGCAAATGTTTATTCCAGGAGAGTAACAGGAATGCCACTTCGCGATGCAACTGGTGGATTTAAATGTTTTCGTGCAAGTATGCTAAGACTTATCAATCTAAATGAAATTAAGACAAATGGTTATGGATTTCAAATTGAAATGAATTATAGAATGTGGAAATTAGGCTCAAGGATCAAAGAAATGTCCATAATTTTTGTTGATAGAAGAAGTGGCACTTCCAAAATGAGTAAAAATATTATTTGGGAGGCAATGTGGCTGGTTTGGAAACTTCGCTTTTCTTTTAAATTACACAGTCGCTCTCGCCAAATTCGCAAAGAATTATTGAATGAGAAATTGAATAAGAACAAGTAAGAAATGAGCCTGATTTTTGATGAAAATGATTTTTACGAATCAATCGAAATTCCAAGTTTTGTAGAAATAAAAATTAAAAACTCAAAGTTTTTGGGGGCTTCCTTTCCAATTAATTCCAAAGAAGAAGCCGAAGAAATTTTAGAGAAAGCAAGAAAAAAATATTATGATGCCAATCATAATTGCTATGCGTATTCATTAGGATGCACTAACGAGCAAATAAAATACTCCGATGATGGCGAACCAAATGGCACTGCAGGCAAGCCAATTTTGCAAGCAATCAATCACTTTAAACTCAAAAACGTACTTGTAATAGTTACTCGATATTTTGGTGGAACCAAGCTCGGAGTTGGTCCATTAGGAAGAGCATACTACGATACAGCTCTGGAGGTGCTAAGTCAATCAGGGAAACGAATATATTATTTTACATCATCATTAAAATTCTCAATTGATTATAGTGAAATAACAATAATCAAAAGAGCTATTGACAAATACAATGTTAAATTGGCGGAAAATTATACTGATACAGTAGTTTTTGATGCTGAAATTTTAACATCTCAAATTGATAAATGCAAATCAGAATTAATTGCAATTACAAATGGAAAAATTGCTTTCCAATCATCATTGCAATAATTTATTACTTGCGTAATTAAATAATTAGGGTAGCGAAAATAAATATTTAGAATAGAATAAATAATTAATTATAATTCATAAAATAAGATTTATATTTAAAAAAAATATCATATAATGTTGCTGTTAATTAGGGATTTATAAAAATCTTAAGTATCTGAATTATAATAAATTACGAAAATATTGATTAATATTATAAAAAAATACTTCAAATATTTATTAATTAATATTAAATTTTATGATGTTATTTCAAAAAAAATTCATATTTTTGAAAAAAAATATTTTCAAGGTAAAAAAAATGAAAAAATTTGCAATTGTTTCAGTACTTTTATTAACATTAGTTGCAGTTTTATTTGTTACAAAAGTAAAAACAAAACAAGCCGCTCAAGACCACTCTGAATTAATTTCAGGACCTTTTGCAACTCCACAAGACGTAACTAAAGCTTGCTTGGAATGCCACGAAGAAAGTGCTAACGACTTTATGAAAACTCGCCACTGGAATTGGTTGGGCAATGAAATTGATGTTCCAGGTAAAGGTAAGATGAAAATTGGTAAAAGAAACTTTATCAACAACTTCTGTGTTGCAGTTCCTTCAAACGAACCAAGATGCACAAGTTGTCACGCAGGTTATGGTTGGAAAGACAATACATTTGATTTTACAAAAAAGGAAAATGTTGATTGTTTAGTTTGCCACGCTGCACAAGGTACATACTCAAAAACACCAACTGCTGCAGGTATGCCCGATCCAAAAGTTGACTTAGTAAAAGCTGCTCAGAGTGTCGGGAAACCACACCGTACTAATTGCGGTATTTGCCATTATAATGGTGGTGGCGGAACTAACGTAAAACACGGTGATTTAGATCCATCATTAGACAAAGCAACTAAGGAATTAGATGTACACATGGGTGGCAACAATTTTGAATGTGTTGAATGTCATAAATCAGAGAAACATAAAATTTTAGGTGCAAGTCACGGTTCGATGGCAGAAGGTATCAATCATATCGCTTGTACAGATTGCCACAATAGTCCTGAATTACACAAGAATAAAGTTATCAATAAACACATGAATTCCGTTGCTTGCGAAACTTGCCATATTCCAACTTATGCAAAAGAATTACCTACTAAAACTTGGTGGGATTGGTCGACAGCTGGACAAAAAGAAGATGTAAAAAGTGCAGACGGACACGATACTTATAGCAAAATGAAAGGTGACTTTAAATGGGAAAAGAACATTGCTCCAGAATACGCTTGGTATAATGGAAGTGCAAATTACTATACATTTGGCGAAAAATTCGATCCAACTAAAGTATTGAAACTCAATACATTAAACGGTTCTATTACCGATCCAAAAGCAAAGATAGCTCCATTCAAAGTGATGAGAGGCAAGCAAATTTTTGATACAAAAAACAACTATTTGATTGTACCTAAATTATTTGGTGCAGATGGTTATTGGAAAACTTACGATTGGAACAAAGCATCAGAATTAGGAATGAAAGCAGTAAACTTGAATTATTCTGGTGAGTTTGGATTTGTAGAAACAGCAATGTGGTGGCCCATCAATCACCAAGTTTCACCTAAAACAAATGCTCTTCAATGCAAAGATTGCCACAATCAAGGCAAGAAAATGGATTGGGCTGCATTAGGATATTCCGCTGACCCAATGAAAAAAGGCGGCAGAGTAAAGAACGGATTAGTGAAATAATAATTCGTTGAAAGTGTTTAGTTTTCAACATTGTGGAAAACTAAAAAAAAAAGATAATAAGCCATTTGATTTTTTTCTTCACAAATTCTTAACTTTGAACTTGTGAAAAATGCAAATCTTATGGCTATTATTTTAAACTTATTTGGCGGTCCAGGCTCGGGTAAAACTACACTTGCAGCAGGGATTTTCCATTCATTAAAGATCCTTCATAAAAATGTAGAAATCGTATCGGAATTTCCGAAAGAACTTATCTTAGCACAGAACCAAATTGCCCTCGATAATCAATTCTATGTTACTGGGCATCAAGCTTATCGGCAGTGGTCTGCCTCTAAAATTTACGATTATGTAATTATGGATTCACCAATTTTATTGGGTGCGATTTACAATAACGATGAGCATATTTCTGCTGAATTTAATGCTTTTTTATTGAAATATCATCAAGAATTCGATAATATTAATATTTACTTAAAGCGGGATTCTAATTGGCTTTATAGCACCAAAGGTCGCCGTCATAATAGTGAAGAAGCATTGTCCAAAGATGAAGAAATTTTTAATTTTTTGGTTGATAATAATATTGATTTCCACGAAATTGATAGAATGAACCCCAATATTGAGCAACACATTTTAGGCAATATCTTAAAAATTACTGAATTTAATTATGATATGAGATTCAGCCCTTACCTTCATAAATTGTAAAAATAAATAATTC
>DYPF01000541.1 GCA_020720105.1 Chloroherpeton thalassium | reverse complement strand
AATATTCACTTTTAAATATAATAAATCAATGAAAGCAATTTTACAACTAAAAAAAATATTAATCATTCCACTACTGTTTTTGGTAGGGAATGTTTGTTTGGGGCAGGTATGGACAAGTAGTCCAGGTGTTGGGCTATATTTAACTTATGGTACAGGAACGCCCTATTCTTGTGGAACAGAACAAAAGGTAAGTGTAAGTGTACGATCTTTAGATTCATCGGTATTTCAAATTTATGTAAAAAGAATAACTGGTAGTTTTACTAGTGGTAGCATTCAAATTTCTGAAGACTCAAATTGTAATAGCGCATTTTATACAGTACCAATTAATGGGGGTGCCAATACATACAATATTACGAATGTTAGTCATAATGTTACAGCTGGGAATTCAAAAACATTTTATGTCCGTGTTGTACAAGGAACGAATACCTACATAAGTAAAGGTTTTACTATTTCTGCTACACTGCCAACAGGAACACCTGATTTAATTATTAACTCAGGTATGTCTTATAATCCCTCTACAAGTGAACCAAATGGAAATGTAAATGTATTATCTAAAGTGGACAATATTGGAAACTCTGCCTCAAACTCTTCCACTACTGGTGTCTATTTTAGTAATGATAATGTTTTATCTGGAGACGACCAACTACTAAACACAGTTTATGTTGGGGCTATTTCATCTGGGATGAGTTCAAATCAAAGTAATTTAAGTGTTACAATACCCTCAAATGCGAATTCTGGTACAAAGTACATTATCGTAAAAACAGACATTTATAATGAAATAAATGAGTCTAATGAAAATAATAATACTCTTTATAGTAGTATAGTGATAAATAATGCTTCTCCTCCAAGTTTACAAGTAGATATTTGTTTCAATACAAATCAATCAAATTTTAATGTAGGTGAAATTTTAAATGGTGAAATTGTAGTAAGAAATACACCAAGTGCACAAAGTTGGTCAGGAACTATTACCGTATTTATGAAACATACTATTTCTGGAACAA
>DYPF01000540.1 GCA_020720105.1 Chloroherpeton thalassium | reverse complement strand
CACCACTTCCAACGAAATGGAGTAAAACTTGTCAAATCAACTGGAACTATCCTGTCTGAAAACACTAATCGTACATTCCACAAATGATATTTTATTTATTGATTCTTAGAGCCTAATATTCGCAAATTCCCAATTAATATTTGTAATTAGCGGATTGGTAGTATTGAGTGTGCCAACATCAGCATCTGGCGATTTGGTAGCAAACAACCTGTGGCTCTCCGACCCATAAATATTCCAACGCGACAGATACATATTATTCATAATTACATTGGTAATTGAAATCTACCTTGCATAATTCCTTGAAGAGTTATATCTTCGTCAAGATTTTCCCATCTTAATGCTTTTCCGTTTAATCTTAACTGCACTTCTTGCAATTCCTCGTCAGTTGCGGAATTCAATATTTTAAATCTATCTGCAGGAAAAGCAATTATTCTGAAATCGCTAAGTTCAATATAAATTGTCCTATTCTTTACCCAAACATTTAATCCAACTGCTTCGGTTTCTATATTTAACTCATTTTCTATGGAAATCATAATATTTCTCCAATAATAATTCTTGATGAATGTAAACTAATTTCTCTATTTCTCTAACAATATGTGGTTTAATGCCGTTATTACGAGCAAGTAGAATTGGTGAAAGCCAAAACTTACATTCTGCATCGTCAATTTGAATATGAATATGTGGTGGTTCATTTTGCTCATCTGAGTAAAAATGAAACCTATAAGAACCTATTCGCAATACAGTTGGCATAAACTTTATGTTAAAATTCGATAAATTAAAAACAAATTTATTTCTTAAGAATAACAATCAAAATCAATTTCTTTAACGTAGATGAAAGGTAGATATTATAGTATATTGATATTTAATTGGTTTATAATGCCTACGCTCCACCACCTGCCGATGTCCGAATTATACTCACGGAATTCGGTCTTGCTCTTTCCCATTATATCCATTTCTCTCACTCGTAGCTCTGCCCGCCACACTGCAGCGACCCGTAAGAGTA
>DYPF01000188.1 GCA_020720105.1 Chloroherpeton thalassium | reverse complement strand
ATAATTCTTTATTGCAATCGTTTGCAAAAACATTTTGACATATTATTTTGAATTAACATAAATTTAATATTAACTTTACAAAAGTTTAATCCAAAACCATAATTATCATGAAACGTTTATCAATTCTACTTTCTTTGCTATTTTTGTTTACTTTTAATAGCATATCACAAATTTACGAACTCGAAGGTCTTAATATGCCCGGAAGTTGGAATGGCTGGACAAACCCACCAACAAATAATGTAGTATTTGGTAATTCATACCAAGTTACCGGAGGTTTGTTAAATAATATAAGTACAGGAACACCTCACTACCAAACTATTTTTTCAACACCTACAAACATTGCTGCCGGTTCTTATACTTTTTTATATTCAAGTGGACCTTCTACAAATTATTGGCAAAACAAATGGACAAATGGAGTTTTTACTTCAAATACAATTACTAATCTGACTCTTAATGGTGCAAATGATAATTCTATCACCTTAGCCAACAATAAATATTATGTTATGAACTGGGAAAATGTAGGTTATGTAGCAACAAGAGCTATTTTTATGGAGCTGTCAGTTTCGCCTGTCAATATTACAAATGTTAGCCATTTACCAGCAAGTCCGACTGCTAATGACGAAGTTACAGTAACAGTAACCACAAGTGCAACTCCAAGTGCCGAAGAAAAAATTTTCGTTAGATACACAACCAATAGTTGGACAACATCAAGTACAGCTGTTTGTTCATTTACCGGAACTACAGGTACAACAACTATACCGGCTCAAAATGGTGTAACAGTGGAATATTACGTTTTTTCTACAACACTTGCAAGTATGAGTGGCATGGCAGGTGATGATATTGATTTGGTTACAATAAAACTAAATAACAATGCAGGAACTAATTATACTTATGATGTTCCAATGATGCTAACTTGCGAAGGTGCAAGTGGTGTACTTACTACCGAACCGATTTTTCCTATTCACGATGGTAGCGTAGTAATAACTTTTGATGCTACCAGAGGCAATGGTGTTTTGATGAATTATGCAGGAGATGTATATGCTCATACTGGTGTTATTACTTCCGAAAGTGAAGGTAATAATGACTGGCGTTATGTTCAACCGGCTACTTGGGGATTAAATTCACCTGAAACTAAATTTACAAATATTGGTACTGATTTATACCAACTTACTATACCAAACATCAGAGAGTTTTATGATGTTCCGGTAGGTGAAGAGATTTATAAAATAGCGATGGTAATACGTGCCGATGAACCTATCAGTCCTGAAGACCCTAATAATTTTCTTGTTGCAAGAAATGCTGATGGCAGCGACTTACATTTGGAGATTTATACCGAAGGTATAAATGTAAAATATATCGGTTCTTTGGACAAAGACCCTTTGGTGCCTGTTAATGCTGAAATTCCTATTTGTATATATGCTCTTGATGCAACATCTATTGCACTGAAAATAGACAACATTCAAGTTTCTCAAATTAGTGATTTGCATCTTATGTACGGTCTCAATACAGGTGATTATGATGCCGGAATGCACGAAATTATTGCAATAGCTACAGATGGAACTAACTTTGCGTATGATACAACTTGGTTTTATATAAGAGGCGAAGTAGTAGTTCAAGCTCTACCTGCCGGAATGAAAAACGGTATTAATTATATCAATTCAACTTCAGTAACACTTGTTCTTAATGACCCTTCTATTGACAAAGAATTTGCATTTATATTGGGTGATTTTAATAATTGGACTGCCTCTGACGAAGGTTATATGAAACGCACACCAGACGGAAAATATTACTGGGCTACAATTACAGGTTTAACTGCCGGAACTGAATATGCTTATCAGTATTACATAGACGGAGAGCTAAAACTTGCTGACCCGTATTGCGATAAAATTCTTGACCCTTGGAATGACCGCTATATTCCTGAAACTACTTATCCAAATTTAAAAGCATATCCATGGGATAGAACTCTTGGAACAGTAAGTGTACTTCAACCCGGACAAACTGAATACGATTGGGTTGTTGACGATTTTACTCCGGTAGCTATCGGTGCTACTCAATCCAATTTGATAATTTATGAACTTCTTATTAGAGATTTTGTTGAAAGTAAAGATATAAAAGATGTAATTCTAAAATTAGATTATCTAAAATCTTTGGGCGTTAATGCAATAGAGCTTATGCCTATAGCAGAATTTGATGGTAATGACAGTTGGGGTTATGCTCCAAATTTCTATTATGCTACAGATAAAGCTTATGGTACAAAAAATGATTACAAACAATTTATAGACGAATGTCATCAAAGAGACATTGCTGTAATACTTGACGTAGTGTATAATCACATGTATGGAGGTTCACCTTTTGTACAAATGTATTGGAATAGCGAAACTAACGAGCCGGCAGCAAACAACGCATGGTTCAATACCGAAGCTACTCACCCTTATAGTATTGGTTACGACTTCAATCACGAAAGTATAAACACAAAAAATTTAATAAAAGACAATCTTACTTATTGGCTTACAGAATATAAAGTTGACGGTTTTCGTTTTGACCTTTCAAAAGGTTTTACTCAAACCAATACAGGAGGTGATGTGGGAGCATGGAGTCTATATGACCAATCAAGAATTAATATTTTGACTGATTATTACAATCATATCAAATCTGTAAATCCAGATGCTTATGTAATTTTAGAACATTTTGCAAATAATGACGAGGAAGTGGTACTTGCTAATACAGGTTGTATGCTTTGGGGTGTTATGACAAGTCAATTTGCTCAAAATACTATGGGCTGGAACTCAAATCATGATTTGTCTTGGGCAAACTACGGTACACGAAGTTTTAATTATCCTAACTTGATACCTTTTATGGAAAGCCATGACGAAGAACGTATTATGTTTGAAAATATAACTTATGGTAATGGTATTGCCAATGACACTATAGCTTCACTTTACAAAACTGAAGCAGCAGTAGCAATATATATGACTATTCCGGGTCCAAAAATGATTTGGCAGTTTGGTGAGCTTGGTTATGACGAAAGTATAGAACTTTGTTGGGACGGCTCTTATTCAAGTGATTGCAGAACTTCATCAAAACCAATCCACTGGGAATATACCGAAAACTTTTATCGTCAAAAACTTTATTGGATATATGCTTCTATGGCAAAACTAAAAACCGAAAACGAGGCATTCAGATTTGGAACATTTACACAAGATAATAGCGGCTTGGGCAAACGTATGTGGATAGCTCACGGTACTATGAACGTAGTTGTATCAGCTAATTTTGCAAATTCAAGTTTAAGTATGACTCCGGGTTTTCAACATAGTGGAACTTGGTACAATTTTTTTACAGGCGAATCTTTTGACGTTTCTGACCCGGGCGGACATTCTGTGTCTTACAACTCAGGTGATTATTACGTATATACAGATGTTCAACAACCAAAACCGTACGTTCACTTAATTGTAAATGTAAAAAATCAAAACGCTCAAAACATCGAAGGAGCAAATGTAACTATTACAAGCTACGGAAATGTATTTACAAACTCAACCGGAAATGCTGACTTCTTATACGGCTCAAATACCACTGTTCAATACACTGTTTCAAAAACCGGCTATCAAACAGCAACCGGCTCTATAAATCTTACAACAACTGATTTGACACACAATGTTGTTCTTCAACCACTTGACATTGCCGAAACTGAAACCGAAAAAATAACAGTATATCCAAATCCAACTAACGATTTTATAACAATAAATTCAGATGTTGTTTACGATATTTACATCTATGATGTAACCGGAAAACAAGTAAAAAAACAAACAATGAATGCAACCACTCATACATTAAACGTGTCTGATTTACAAAGTGGTATTTATACTTTAGTTCTAAAAAATAATGATGAAATAAACGTTAAGAAAATAATTATCAATTAACAATTTACAATTAACAATTTACAATTAACAATTTACAATTTACAATTTACAATTTACAATTTACAATTAACAATTAACAATTAACAATTAACAATTTACAATTAACAATTAACAATTAACAATTTACAATTAACAATTTACAATTAACAATTTACAATTTACAATTAATAATTAAAAATTAAGAATTAGGAATTACGAATTAGGAATTACTTTTTCAAACCTTTGCCTATTTCAGGTGTTTTCACCTGAAATATCTTTGCCTATTTCATGTGTTTTCACCTGAAATAATCTTTCAAACGTTGAAGGTTTTGCAAACCTTTAACGTTTATATTAAATTGCAAACCCTTAAAAATTAAGATATATGAAAAAGATATTTATAATATTGATTTTATTAATTATGACTTTTCCTATTTTTTCTCAACCAAATTATTGGTGTGGAGATTGGAGTTGGTCAACAGATGCATCAAACCAAATGTCAACTTCTTTAGGTAGCTCGTACATATATATTAGACAATTCACAAGTAATTGGGCTTTCAAATTTGTAAATAATGTAACTTGGTGTGGAAATGGTGGTTCTATTTCTGAAAACACAACAACCCCTCAAAGCATAACTTATAATGGCGGAAGTAATATTTATATATCAGGCTATGAAGTTAATAAATATTATATTGCTAAATGGAATGGAGGAACAAGTGCATTCATATTTGAGTTCTCTCAAGCCCCAAGAACTATTTCTGGTGGGACATATCCAACTGGTTCAGTTTCAACATCTAATCAAGATGTTACTGTTAATTTATCCGGTAATGCTGATGCTAATGAAAGAATATATATTAGATACACTACAAATAATTGGAGTTCATCTTCTATTATTGAAGGAAATCCAAGTGGAACAAATACTGTTACAATTCAAATTCCTAGTCAAACTGCTGGTACAACTGTAAAATATTATGTCTTTACGAGTATATCAGGTATTTCAGTTTCTAACGCAGATTTAGCAACAATTTCTTATAATAACAATAGTGGTTCAAATTTTCAATACACTACTGTCTCGACAACATACGAAACCGACCAAGACGGCGATTGGAATACTGCGGCTACTTGGCTTGGTGATGTAGTGCCTCCGGCTGGTGCTGACTGTACTATCAAACACGCTTGTACTGTAAATGGCTCGGTTACTAATAGTCCTGCGTCTGTTACAATTAATG
>DYPF01000539.1 GCA_020720105.1 Chloroherpeton thalassium | reverse complement strand
TATTGAGCCTACCATCGCTTTGACTTTCAACTTATAGAAATTACACTTGGCGCATATGCTCATTTTTGTATTGCTTTTATACGCACACACCCACCACAATAAACAACAGTCAAATGCATTGCATGTCCAACCTCAACCGCAACAAATTCAAGTATCAGAAATACCCACTTCCCTTCAAAAAAAATTACAGTGATAATTATTAATAAAATTATGATTTTGGTAATGAAGATGAAGAACATCAGAATCCATTTGCTGATGATATTGATTATTAATATGATAACGCATCCATTGGAAATACGTAGGTAGATGATGGAATTATTGGAATGGGCAAAGCTGTGCTGAACTGCTAGTGTGGACAACTATTCTAGTCGACTCTCGAACTTAAAGAACATTTGAAGATGCATCAGCAGGCACTCAATATCACAGTGACTGATACTTTCTCAAGCCAGCCCAGTAAAAGATGCAGGATGCAGGCGGCTATCGTTAAAAGAAGAAACAGCACCAATCCAGTTAACTATGAACAGTCTTTTAATGGATTGGGAAAAGGAAAATATTTAAATTTAAATTATAAACTTCCAGAAAAAGGAAGAGAACTTTATTGCAAATGTGGAGTAAAGTTTGGAACTATTCATGAACTGAATATTCATAAGGCTTGCGAACACAATTAGATATCAAAAAAAATTAATTTCAATAATTTTAGTGATTAAAGTTAGAGTGATTAAGGTAGCAAAAATCCAAGGCAAAAAAACAATAAATAAAAGTAAACAAATCCAATGAATTTATTTTGCTATGATAATTTTCCATCCACAAACAAAGCAGCTAAGCCAGGAAGTTTGGCTCTTAAGAGCAATGATAAAAAATCAAGATTGAAGACTCCAAAAATGAAGTAATAATTTGGTTACAAATAGTACTATACAAAGAAAGTGTATTTTTGTGGAAGATGTTTGATGATCTTCACTTACCCTCAAGAGATGGAGTTGCACATTAAGGTTGTGCATCGTGGTA
>DYPF01000187.1 GCA_020720105.1 Chloroherpeton thalassium | reverse complement strand
TATCATCATCCACCGAAGCACCATTACCAATAGTAAACATATCACTGGTGAAATTAATGTTCGGGTTTGATGTAAGAACAATCTTCACTTGGTAATTTGAACTCCATTCTTGTTCAAATGGAATAAACCACCGAAATTTCTTATGTCCGTTTAAATTGCTCCAAATTGTTCTATTATAATTTTGATTTAACATTAAGTCGATATTTACTGGTTCTTCAAAATTAGATGTCCATTCAATTGGTAAATATGTTTGAGTAGGATACTTGTCATTTAATTGGGGTTTAATGAAAGTTAGAGTTTTTTGGCTATCGTCTATTCCATTCCCATTAATAATACAAGTACTATCATTTCCAGCTGCATCACTACTAAAAATTATCTTTCCAATATAATCCTTTGCTTCAGTTGGTTTAAACCAAACCCTGAATGATTTACTTCCTAATGCTATAATCTTTAAGGGGTTTTCAGTTGATATTTCAGGTATATTATGCGAAAAAACATCATCTAATTCATAATCAACACTAAATATTGTTAATTCACTTTCACCTGTATTATTTATAGTAAATTCCAAGCTATCAGGTAATCCAAGGATATTATTACTCCCAAAATATAAATCAGAAACTTCAATAATTGGCATTCCTACATTAGATCTTACTTGTGCTTTGTAATTGAAAAAGCACGAATCACCAATGCCGATTGAATCGATAAATGTTCCTTCTTCTTTGGGTGTAAATCGTATTGTTATTTCTCTTGTCTCATTTGGCAAAAATGGTTCATCTAAGCTCCAATCATAATCTAAGTCAAAACCACTTTCTTCGAGCGATTCACGTACCGATTGTAATGCTAATTCTTTAATTAAAACAGTTTCACCTTCATTTTTTATTGTAAGTTTTTCTTTGGCAGTTTCGCCAATTTTTACCTTACCAAAGTGAATTGACTCAGGAATAAACTTAATTTTTGTAGATTTATACTCAAACACAACTGTTGTATCGTTTCCAGCTTGATCAATGACAGTTATCTCGCAATAAGCATCAAAATCTGTATCTATTACATTCAATTTAAAACCAACAATTCTTGTTTCTCCAATAATAAAATCATCTCTAATAAATTCGTAATTATAACTTACCATTTTATTGAAATATATGTCGCTAATATTACTTCTATTCCCATCAATATCAGGCATATCTTTAATCATTCCTTCAGTTCTTCCTCCGCAAGTATTGTAATGGAAAATTGGAGCAAGAGTATCAAAATTTTCTAACTTTTTAAGTGATATAGCAGCTACAGAACCATAGACATTTCGGTCTATTTTATGCAAATATGCACCAATCTTTTGATTTGGTGAAGATATGTGAACTACTTCCACCTTTTCTGTTAACATAAATTGTCCCATATAATATTGATTGTGGGCATCTTTGTTCAAAGTATCGACAATTTTAACAAACTTTTGATTTATTGCTTCTTCTAATGTTATATGGAAATTCCATAATGAATCTTCATCTACAAACTGCAGTGTAATATCAGGAATCTTGTCATTTTCGAGCTTGAAAAATATAGTAACTATAGCAGAAGCAGATTGAAGATCATCATTTAGAGTCATATTTGACTCGATAATTGTGATTTCGTTTTGAAACATATTCTCGGATAACAGCCCCATTTGGAATGTGTTGTAGTTGGTATTGTATAAAGTTGCACAAATAGGTTTATCGCTATAAAAAATATTTCCTGTGTTTCCCTCAGATTTTAATGATGCTTCAACTTCAATCCATCCTTCATTTAACGTCCCATAATTCAGCGGAATACTGTCTAAGAATTCCTGATTCTTGTAAATAGCAGTTTCTTCTTCTTTACCAAAAAATCTTAACAAGGAGGGCTTGCCGGTAATTGAGTAGATTTGTGGCACAAAACATTCTTTTCCCCAAGCAAACTCTGGTATTTCTTGTTCAATAATATAATTCTCGTAACTTGTAAATATTCCTGTATGAGCAGATAAATTACCCGAAAACACGGCAACAGGATTGCTTGCACGTATTCTGCTGCCTCCCAAATCACTCATTTCTCCTTCTGCTGCAATTAACCAAGTATCGCCTCGATTTATTGTTGCATTAATAGTATGATAAGGTTTCCATTGAGTGCCATTTAGCAAAGTTATGCTTGTTTGAGCAGTGCCACCAATAATGCAACTAACTTTTGTATCGTCATAAACACCTACAACGCTTGCATAAGGAGTATATGAAGTGGTCGTAACATTTCCTACATCAAATTGTGAACTTATCACATAATCTTTACCGAGAAGTTTGGTCGGAAACACAAGCATCCCCTCGGTATCGTTTTCAATAATTGATGCTGCATTAACAATAATTGGAGCATCAGATTCGACAATAATTCCACGACCTTCCCACACCTGTGTTGGCTCTAAAGATTTAACAGATTCGTCCATATCTCGCATATATGGCATTGCTTGGGATAATTTCAAATAAAATGTTTCGGTTATATACGGCTTCAATTTTTTGCTAAGTAAAGGTTTTTCTTTTATACCTGGAATTGTTATTGTAACATTTGCGGCATATTCAGAAAATACATAAATTCTCACTCCGCTCGAATCTTCTTCTGTTAGTTGGTTTTTGTATATTTGTGGATAACCTGTTGGGTGAAATGCTAAAACAAATTCTGTCCCTACATTTTCGGAGGAAATTGTTTTGTAAAATTGAAATTCACCGGGCTTATAATCTTCAGATTTAAGCAAATTACCACTAATTACAATGGCGATTAATAAAAGTAAAATTTTAGTTTTCATAACTTTTCTCAAGTTTTAAATATTTCTATTTATATAAACACTAAATATTGTAAAATATTACGTTTTTAGAGCAAATAAATGTTAAAACTATTAAGATTTAAAATAATTTTTAACTCATATTTATAATAATTAATCAAAAATTAGTTTAAATATTCTTATTCAGTCCAATTGTTACTATCTTTATTCAATATATTATTATATTTTATTAAAACTCAATAAAATTTATTTGGTTAATAGTATTTTTTCTCAACATATTTTGTTTAATTTTATACAAAAGTTATTTAGCTTTTTTCAAACTAAATATTCAAGGTGGTCTATGAAAAAGTCATTACAAAAAGTGACAACTTTGATTGCAATTGTTTTAGTAACTGTATTTTTCTCACAAAATGCATTTGCTCAGAATTAAATTACAATCCAAGTATCCTCAAATGTAATCAACCTCAACCAAAATGGAAAAGTTGTAACAGTACATACCGATTTGCCGTTTAGTTCTGTGTCTGCAACTTCAGTTACTTTAAATGGAGTAACTATTGATCATTGGAAATTTGATGACCGAGGAAATTTTGTTGCTAAATTTTTAATCTCTGATATTAAAAATTTATCTCTAAAAATTGGTGAATACAATACTCTTACTTTGAAAGGAATTACAGTCAATGGCGTAATGTTTATTGGTTCACAGGAAGTAATGGTTATCAAACCAAAATAATCACTGTAAGATTTACAAGCACTTTTTCTGAAATCATTTCATAAAGAAATGATTTCTTTTATTTTTTCGTAATTTTACATTTATTAATTTTATCATTTTCGATAATTTACATTTTATAATTAGATACACTTATGGAAAGAACAGAACAAGAAATCAGAAGATTAGAGGAGTTGGAATTACTTGAACAACAAGGAATAATCCCCTACCCTTATTCATTCGACAAAACTCACAATTCAATAGATATTATTAAACAATTCACACCCGAAAACGCTGAACAATTTGCAGATGTTGCCGTTGCAGGTAGAATTACCTCAATACGCAGAATGGGAAAAGCCTCATTTGTTCATATTTTAGATTCAACCGGCAAATTCCAAATTTATCTTAAAAAAGATGACCTTCCAGATTTCTACGAAAATTTCAAATTATTCGATATTGGGGATATAATTGGAGCACGTGGATTTGTATTTGTTACCCGAACTGGTGAGACAAGCTTGCATTGTCGTTCAGTGGAATTATTAACAAAATCATTGAAACCACTACCTGTTGCTAAAGAAGAAATTGATGAACAAGGTAATAAAAAAGTTTACGATGCTTTTACAGATAAGGAAGTTCGTTATCGTCAAAGATATTTGGATTTGAATGTAAACTATGAAAACCGCGAGGTTTTTGTAAAACGTTCTAAAGTTATTACTCAAATGCGTAGATATTTTGACGATCGTGGCTGGATAGAAGTAGAAACTCCAATTTTACAACCAATTTATGGTGGAGCATCCGCTCGCCCATTTATCACACATCATAATGCTTTGGATATTCCTTTGTATTTGCGTATTGCTGATGAATTATATTTAAAAAGACTCATCGTTGGTGGATTTGAAGGTGTTTATGAGATTAGCAAAAACTTCCGTAATGAAGGAATGGACAAAATGCACAATCCTGAATTTACGGCAATGGAAATTTATGTTGCTTATAAAGATTATAATTGGATGATGGAAATGGTAGAAGATTTGCTGAATACTATTGCAGTTAATGTGATTGGTAAAACAGAAATTGAATACGATGGCAAAACAATTTCGTTGCAGAAACCATTCCGCCGTGCAAAAATGTTCGATTTATTCCAAGAATATACAGGTAAAAATCTACTTGGCGTTAGTTTAGAAGAATTACAAAAATTAAGCAAAGAATATGAATTAGATTTGCCTCCAACTGCCTCTTATACTAAAATTTTAGATGAAATTTTCTCCGAGAAAGTGCAGCCAAATTTGATTCAACCTACTTATGTGATTGACTATCCAGTTGAAATGTCTCCACTTGCCAAGAAACATAGAACCGATGAAGGTTTAGTTGAGCGATTTGAATTATATGTAAATGGTGGTGAAATTGCCAATGCATTCTCCGAATTGAACGACCCACGCGACCAAAGACAAAGATTGGAAGATCAAGCAAAACAAAGAGCGGGCGGAGACGACGAAGCAATGGTATTAGACGAGGATTTCTTGAATGCAATAGAAATTGGGATGCCACCAACAGCTGGCTTGGGAATTGGAATTGACCGCTTGGTAATGTTGCTAACAGGTCAAACTTCAATCAGAGACGTATTATTCTTCCCAACAATGCGTCCCGAGAAGTAAGGTTAGAGAAAA
>DYPF01000538.1 GCA_020720105.1 Chloroherpeton thalassium | reverse complement strand
TTGTACCCACAGTTAAAATAATCTGATGTTGCATCTGTTGCTTGTATCCATGTGTTTGCACAAGATAGCTGACTGTAAGATGTAGGACAACAACTATGGTCTTCAAAAGAAGGGTTTGGGATTAAAGAAGATGGTGTTGAGCTACCAGTACAAATACATTCTGTATCATTTAAATCTATAGCTCCATCGCCATCATCGTCTATTCCATTTGCACAATTTTCTTGAGAAAAAACAACAAACGATAACAACGTAAATAATAAAACAAATAAGTTTCTCATAGCTTAGAATTTAAAATGAATTTTATTTTTTTATGATGACACAATTATTGTTTAAAGGTTGCCTATTTTTAAATGTTATTGACGAATAATTTTAATTGTAAAATATGTTATTTTACAATTAACTTTCTAAGTTCTTCATTTTCTTTTTTAAGTTTGTCTATTTCAAGTTTTAATTCTTGAACAGCTTTAACTAAAACAGGTGTAAGTTTAGAATAGTCTAAAGATTTATAACCTTCATCGTTTGTGTTAACAATTTCGGGGTAAATTTTCTCAATGTCTTGAGCAATGAACCCAATATGTCGTTTGTTATCAAAATGGTTATTAGGGAATTCGTCTTTTCTCCAATCGTATTTTATGGCTTGTAGTTTCATTACATCTGATAATGCATTGTTAATAGGCTCTATATTTTTTTTGAATCTTCTATCAGAATACAAAATATTACTCATCCAATCGCCAGCGTAATTGAACCAAATATCGTTAACATATAAATTTTGCCAAATATGTGATGGGTAAGAACCAAGGTCTCTACCTACATTTCCATCAGGAACAGTATGCCCGCCCATTACGTAAGTTTCGTCGCCACCACATTCAAAATAAACAACGCCGGTAGCATTACTTACTCCACCTAAATTATCGCCATACATTATTTGGAAATTTCCAGAACCTTTGTTCATACGCAAAAATTCAGAATTATTGTCTGAAACAATTTCTACCTTAGCTTGTGGAGTTG
>DYPF01000186.1 GCA_020720105.1 Chloroherpeton thalassium | reverse complement strand
TTCCTTAAATTGATTTTCTACAAATTCCTGCGCTTTGTTTTCAAGCGATTTAGTTGTATGAAGGTGGAGCATTGACCTTTAATTATGATTTAAAGGTGATTTAAAGGTGTTATCTTTGTCGGGATAAAAATGTACAATTGGTTTTGAAATTATGTACATTTCGTTTTTGTGATTATATATTTGTTAAATAAATTAACATTAATTTTGATTTCTAAATTAATTTTACATTACAATATGTTTAATATCAATTATTTTTGTTTTATATTTTCATTCTCATTTTTTTACAAATAATAAAATTTAATAACTATTTTTTCAATTCTAAATAACATCAGCCTACTTGTTGAACGTTAATTTTGTCTCAAATTTAAATCATTACAAATTTAAAACTAATCATTATGCAATCAATCTTTCCAAAAAAGAAAATCTTAATTTCTTTTTATTCACTTTTAATTTTAACTTTGATGGAAGTTAATGCCCAAACCGGTGGTGTTAGAGGTATGGTAACAGATACTGACACCAATGAGCCCCTCTTCGGCGTTACTGTTTTTATTAAGGGTACTGCCATTTCGAGTGTAACAAACACGGATGGAGGTTATATCATTAACAATATCTCTAGTGGGGCACAAACCATTGTATTTTCATATCTAGGATACAAAGAGCTCGATAAAGAGTTTACAATTGAAAGTGGAAAAACCATTGATTTATCTGTGACCCTTTCTGCTGATGCAACCACATTAGATGAAGTAGTTCTTACCGGTTTGAGAAAAAGTCAATTGAATGCTATAAACATTAAGAAAAATGCACCTAACTTACAGGAAGTATTGTCCACCAACGATCTTGGAAGGTTACCGGATAACAACGTAGCAGAAGCGGCACAGAGAGTTTCGGGAGTTTCAATAGAAACAGAAGGAGGAGAAGGGCGTTTTATCTCTATTCGTGGAATTCAACCCGCTTTGATAAATGTTACGTTAAACAATGGAAATATAGCCTCAGCAGACCAAGGGAGAGAAACCCCACTTAACCTTTTGCCAATTGAAATGATTGGAAGTATTGAAGTTCAAAAAACGGTTACACCCGATATGGATGCAACAGCTATTGGAGGGAGTGTCAACATCAACACTATTTCTGCTTTTGATAGAGCTAAACCCCAGTTCATTGTAGCTTCGGTAGATGGATTATATACAGACCAACAAATAGCATACGGTGATGACGATATTCAAAGTCGTTTTGCCTTGACTATGGGGAAAAGATTTGGAACTAAAGAAAAATTTGGTGCCGTAGTATCAGCCAATTATTTTAAAAGAGATTTCACTCAATCCGTATTAGACCCCGACAGATGGGAGCTCCTCAAAGGAAAAGATCCTCAAGGAAACCCAACGCCGGGTTATTTGGGACCCAATGAAATTGAAATTCAAATTGAAGATAATGAAAGAAAACGTTATGGATTTAATGCAGATTTAGAATTTCGGCCAAACTTAGATTCCAAATACTTCCTAAGAACACTCTATACAAACACCTATGAATCAAGCTATAACTCGGAATTTGAGCTAACAGTTGCCGGCGTGGGAACGCTTACCAATCAAACTCCCACCTCAGGACATTTCAGCAAAGGTTCGGGAGAACTAGATTTGAGTAATTTTGATCTTAAACAAGATTTATACAGTTTTAACTTGGGTTCTCAAAATAGATTTGGAAATTTATTAATGAATTTGAACACTATTTATTCTCGAGCTAAACAAAATGAGAATAGTTATGATGGCACTTTTGAAAACGATAAAAGTACGGAACCATTATTGGCAGCTAGTTATGATATTACAAACTATTTTTTTGATATTACTGCCGATGATCTGCAAACTGCCCGAAATCCCGAACTTTACTATTTGAGAAATCTCAATATCAGAAAAGATAATTTTTCCGATGAAGACATGTACGAAGCTTCCGCAGATTTTAAATATGATTTTAATTTAAATGAAAATACACCTGCATTCGTTAAAATGGGGGGGCGTTTTCGTTCTCGCAACAAGGAAGTAGATCGTTCCAGAGATGCTTATGATGATGATAGTCAAAGCGGAGTGAAGGCATCAAATCGTTACAGATTGGATCAATTTGCAATTTTGCCAGTACCATTGGCTCCCCAAGGAGGTGCTCAACCCAATGTGCACGGAGATGCATTTGCTTTCAAAGAATTTTTTGAAAATCAATCAAATCTGAACAATACTGATAGAATATATTTTAGACAAGATAATACAGATAAAGAAATCTACGACGAAGACATTAATTATAGAGAAGACATTACTGCGGCTTATGCTATGGGTTCATTTAATACTAAAGGATTAAATGTTATAACTGGTGTGCGATTAGAACATACTAAAACGGTTTCATCGCCTTTCGTTGACCAAGGAGATGGCTTCAAACCTATGGACTTTAAATTTGATTATACTAATATACTGCCTTCTATAAATTTAAAGACTAATTTGGGTAAAAACTTAATAGCAAGATTAGCTTGGACTAACACTATAGGAAGAGCAAACTATGACCAATTGGCTGGCACATCAGAATTTAACATATCTGATAATAATGCAGATGGTACTGTTACGGGTAGCTTTGAAGGGGCTAATCCTGAATTAAAACCTTATGTTTCCATAAATTATGATGCCTCTTTAGAATATTATTTCGTAAGTGGTGGTATTGCCACAATAGGAAGTTTCTACAAAGACATCAAAAATCAAATTTTTGAAAATGAATACACTTTGAGCGCTGTAGAATTTCAAGGAATATTTTTTGATGAATTGTCTTTTAATCAATTTGTTAATTTAAAAACTGCCATGTTATGGGGTTTTGAAGCAAGTTATGATCAATCTTTTACTTTTTTACCCGGTTTTTGGAACGGTTTTGGAATAACTGCTAATATGGCTGTTATTGATTCAAGAGTAGAATATCCCGGAAGAGAAGGAGATGATTTGCCTTTGCTTCGTCAACCTAATTTCACATACAATATTATTCCTTATTATCAAAAATCAGGTGTTGAAATCAGAACAGCAATTACTTATAGAAGTGAATTCTTAATTGACCCAAGAAGTTTAGATGATAGTTTTGTTAAAAAAGCTTTAGATGCGAATCCAAATTATAAGATTACTGATTTTGACCAATATGAAGATGCAAGAACCGCGATTGATTTAACAGCCGGTTATACTTTCCCTTCAGGAAAATACAAGATTTTAGCACAAGCCAGAAATATTACAAACGCTCCCGAAACAGAATATCAAGGCAATAAATCCAGGTATGATAGATATCAAACATTTGGTGCCTCATATTTCTTGGGTGTATCATTTAACTTTTAACAAATTAGAATATTATGTTTAAAAAATCAACATTGCTTTTATTAGTGGCTTTCATATACTCAGCTACAATATTTGCGCAGCAAGAACCGAGAATATACAAAGAACCTGAGTTTGATATAGAATGGCGAAAACCAACCAATCATCCGGATAGAATCATACTTTCTCTGGGTGCAGATCCTTCAACATCAGCAAGTGTAACATGGAGGACTTCAACTGAAATTGATAGTGCTTACGCCGAAATAGCTATTGCAAATGCTGCTCCAAAATTTTGGAGAAATGCCAAAACAATTAAAGCTGTTACAACTGAATTTAATGCAAAAGACATTGATGAAGCTGATGTAATATCAAATTACCATTCTGTAAAATTCGATGGATTACAAAGTGATACTATTTATGCCTATCGTGTGGGAGATGGTAAAAGATGGAGTGAATGGATTCAATTCCGTACCGCTTCAAATTCTCCAAACAAAACATTTTCGTTTTTATATGTAGGTGATGCTCAGAATTATATATTAGAGCTTTGGTCTAGATTAATTAGAGAAGGATATAGAAAAGCTCCTAATGCTAAATTCATAGTACATGCCGGCGACCTTGTAAATAGTGCTCACAATGAACAACAGTGGCAAGAATGGTTTGATGCAGGTAGTTTTATTCATAGTTCAATTGGGGCTTTTCCAGTACCCGGAAACCACGAATATCGCTCTCTTATCAAAGATGGAGAAAAGGTTTTATCAGCCCAATGGAGCTATCAGTTTACATTGCCTGAAAATGGACCGGATGATTTAAAAGAAAGTGCCTATTATATGGACTATCAAAATATGAGAATCATCGCTTTGAATAGCAATGTCAAAAAAGAAGAGCAAGCTAAATGGATTGAGAAAATCCTTTCCAAAACGGATAAAGAATGGATAATAGTAACATTCCATCATCCTTTGTACTCTGCCTCTAAAGGGAGAGATAACAAAGAGTGGAGAGATCTATTAAAACCTATTTTTGACAAATATAACGTTGACTTGGTGCTTCAAGGACACGATCATAGTTACGCCCGCGGCAGAGTATCTCCAAATGACAACACACTTTCTAATGACAACGTAATGGACGGAATCAATATGAGGGACAAAACCGGAACTGTTTATGTAGTATCGGTAAGTGGAGGTAAAATGTATCATCTTCGTCCTAATGCATGGGAAGGTTGGGATGCAGAACGTGAAAGAGCTGCTGAAAACACTCAATTATTTCAAGTAATTACCATAGAAGGGAATAAGTTATCTTTTGAATCTTACACAGCCATTGGTGAATTATATGATGCTTTTGACTTGATCAAGGAAAAAAATAATCCGAATCAATTTATTGAAAGAAAAAACCAAGCGATTGAAGAGCGAAGATTTTCAAATACGATACCCTACCATGATCCGCTTCCAGAAGGAGTTGATAAAATCATTTTAAATAAATACAAAGGTTTTGAAATTGATGGAGTTAGGTTTTTTAAAGACGATAAAAACATTGGTTATAATGTCAAATTGGAAAAAGGAAATGAGGTTATTAATTTAATTTTAGATAAAGAAGGTAAAATATTAAGCGAAAAAAAACAGTAGAATAGACGCACTATTTTTTAGCAAATACATCAATGGCAGGAAAAAATATCCTGCCATTTTTGTTTTATAATGAAATAACTGATTGATTTTTAATCATCTTTTAATCAAAATATTTAATAACTATATTTATTTGAGATTTTTTATTTCATTCCCTTTTCATTTTTAGACAAATTGTCAAAGAGTTTTTTAAAATTTATACATTTGCATAAAT
>DYPF01000537.1 GCA_020720105.1 Chloroherpeton thalassium | reverse complement strand
ATGATTCGGAAGCATTACCGTTCACCTGTAAATCGTTTGGATGAACTGATATGAAGTTTGTCCCGTAGGGACAACCCATAATAGACCGGCAATTCATTGCCGGGTGTAAATGACCGGAAACGATACCGAGGCGCAAATTGCCGAGCGTGATTATCATCCCGGAATCATTCCCGGAAATGAATTTCCGGGCTATTATGTGTCGTCCCGATGGGACTTTAATTTGTTCCAGTAGGAGACATTATCTTGTTATTACAAGATAGCCTCTCTGAATTGCTTTGATGTCTGAGCCTTTATCCAAAGAAGCATAAGATATTTTTCCCAACACTTTTATAATCTCTGCTCCTATCAATTCAATATCCCAACCAAGTTCTAAACCTGTTTTAGGATCGATAATCGGTTGTTTCCCTTCATTATATATTAAAATTTTCATGCCTTTCTTTATGTTTTTATTGCTTCCCATATCAATAATGATACCCTTTTCATCTTTTATTTCTATTACAATTCCTTCTACAAGCGGTAACTCGTCGTTAAGGTTTGCTATCAGTTTTCTTGCCAATTCTTCTGATATATCATTGCCAATATTTTCGGTATAAATATCCGTAGCAACAAAAATTTCTGATGTTACAATATCTACTAAACTGATTTTTATTTCTATGGAACTGTTCTTTTCTACAATATCACCTGTTAAAAGATAATCAAATTTTATTTTATTATCGGTAATTTGTTTTGCAATAAAACGTCCATTAGTATTAATAACAGAAATAAATATATCTTCAAATCCATCGGTCAAATATTTTTTATTGTTAGAAATTCTTCTAAATTTTTCAACACCAATTTTTAATGGCTGTCGGATGTATGAAAGCGGCTTTCTATTTATCTCTAACACTTTTAAAGTAGATTTATCAGAAATTGTTGTGACATGGATCATAATAAAATTTTGTCCTTCACGAAGGTGAATTATTTTATTGAAAAGGAACTGTTTTACTGGTGATTTAAGAATTTGTTCATTAT
>DYPF01000536.1 GCA_020720105.1 Chloroherpeton thalassium | reverse complement strand
AAAATTGTCATGCCAAGATTTTGCATTTTTGTATTGCCAAGTAGTGGATAACGTTGGTAGTATGAGGCGTTGGGGACTTAGATGCAGAATCTTCCAAACTTGTAGGGAATTTTAGCGAAGCTGGAAATTTCCACCTAACACTAAAACCCCAATGCCTTATACTACGTGTTGGCTTCAGTTTTTTATTTTATCTAATTTTGTTTGTCTAATTCCTAGCATAATACTTGAGTAAAAGTATATCCATAAAAAACCGGATAAAACTTGCCAAAAATATCCATCTATTATTGTCCAAACAGTAAAAATTATCGTTAAGGCAAGAATTATTGAATACCATAAATTTAAATTGTCAAATTTTATTGGAAAGATTGAAACTCCTGTTTTAAAATCTCCTTTAATCCCAATCAAATTAATCCCAACCCAACCTAAAGAAATCAGTAATAGAAATGGGACACCCATTAAAGGTATTCCTAATGAATCAGCCCAATGTGGATAACTATCACGATACATTTCAAGAAATAAATCTCCAACATATCCTACATTTGTTAACAAGGCAGCAAATATCCCAACAATTACAATCCAAATCTTTTTATTTGGAGTCTTTATTCTATTTAATCCAATTAACGATACTATTAATACGCCAATTCCAAATAAAATCGCTGTAATCCCATAATTCTCTAAATCGTATTTTGGGGTGAGATATTCGTCTCTTAATTTGTAAAATTTTTCTGAATCACCTTTATCTCCTGTCAACTCCATATATTTATCTTGATACTCTTTCTCGTTACTATATCTTTGATATGAGATAGATTGTATGATTAAAACAATCCCAATTATCAAAATAATCAATCCTGTTATTTGAAGTATTCTATTTATCATTTTGCAAGTTATTTATGTCGTAGCGATTTTTTTAAATTGAAGCCAACGGTCGAGCCTAAACGTTGTTTGGGTTTAAATGCCCACAAAATTTGCCAACCGTAATTCGGTTCTAAAATTAATAAACTTTTTCCAATTC
>DYPF01000185.1 GCA_020720105.1 Chloroherpeton thalassium | reverse complement strand
TGCATACATCACACCAAGTTTTTCTGATATTTTTAAAAACCATTGGGCAAATTTATTCCACTTCCCGCGTTTCCATTCTGCGCCGTCAGGATTTAGTATTATTTTTTTACCGAATGGTTTTATGAAGGGTAAAAAAATACAACCAGATGTGCCAAGGACAAGTAAAATATCATAGCGAAAAACCGCATGTAGCATTGATATTATATCATAGGGTACGCTTTGTACTCCGTTAGCTTTGAGGTTGATGATTTCTAATTTTGCACCATTAACTTCTTTTAAATGACTATCAGGATTATGTGAACTTGTATACACCACAAAATTAAAATTACCTCTTAAATTGATGGTAATATGATTCAATAATTGGTCCCACCCGCCATAACGACCAGGCAATCCATTTGTTCCGATGATGGCAATAGTCTTTTTCATAAGTCTAGTTGATCCTTTTTTTATTAGATTCTTGATAAAACAATGCAATTAATGGCGATAGTGCAACTAATGGATATACATATCTAATGTATGAAGCGAAGCCTGGTGCTAGAACGGCAAAAATACACATAGGCATAAAAACATATAACGTTATGGGCGTTGTTCGTGCTACTTTCCAAACGTATAGCATGTTCATATAGCTTCCTAACGCAACAAAGAGAAAGGCGAGTGCTGGCGTGAAAATTAAAAAAGTTCCTGTCAATGCAAGAAAAGGCCACAAAACTCCCCGAAACAAAGAACCTAGATAGCCATATTCTTGAAATGTTGGCATATTGTCATATTCCCGATTTTTTAGGCTGACTTCGTTTGATGCATCTAACCGTTCGACTAATATATCTGGGTATAAATAAGCTAGGATAAGAAGCGGAATTATTAAATATTTCCAGTAGCGTAGTGGCATTAATATTGATAGATATAGTGCGGAAGCTATGCGAATAAGAAATAGAGGGAAATATAATGATAATCCTATTAATTTGTTTTTTTGGAAATAATAAAAAACCAGTGTTAAGGAAAATATTACGGTTGTATCTTTCAATAGCGTTGATGCTAAGTGAATTCTATATGGATTAAAAAGTAATAGTAATAGTGGTATTGTTATGAGTTTCTTATGATTATCAAATATTTTCCAATGTATTTTTGCAAAAAAAATATTTGTAATTGAAAATAAGAATATATTGTATGTTGTAATAAAATATATATCTTGATTAAAGAATGCAGTTATAAAATAATATCCCCCATTGGGTATGGACATAATTCCTTGTTCTAAAATACCATCCACAATGGCAAATGAATCTTCAGCATATGTAACTGAATCGCGATGATAATCCCATCCAATTCCAACTGCTCTCTCTAGTGAAAGTAAACTCAGAACGGAAAAAACAGATATAAAAAATACTATAATATCTTTTTTCATTTGGCTTTTAAATTTTCTTTATAAATGGCTTAATGCAATAAGCTGCTATTTGAAAAGCTATGTAAATAAAAATAAATTTAATGATCAGATACGTAAATAGCATATCTTTTCTCTTTATTGATGTGAATATGAGTTTAGATGCTCCTTTTATAGTCCCAGTAATTCTTTTTCTTGAGTAGCATCGAAATAGCGAAAATTTTCTCCCAAATACAGTTATCAAATCAGCATCTTGTGATTTTAAATGATCAAAGCCTGGTGTGCAGGAGTGTTCCATTAACAAAAAGTTATTTTGTCTAGCATTAAAACAATATTCATAATCGACACAATCAACAAAATAACTTGAATTGTGCCATCCGATTTTTTTTAAGTTTTCAAGAAAAAACAAGGTTCCACTGTTTATCGCTAGGATTGTATCCTGATTACATGGATTTTTTCTTTTTTTATTAAAAGTTATAGATGAATATTTTTCTTTTAAATTTGAATTTTCTTCTTTGAAGTCTTTGATATAGTCTATCGTTTCAGTGTTAAAAACCGTGTCTTGATCAAAGAATATTAAACTTTCCATGCCATCATTATAGGCTCTTGAACAAATGCTTACTAATCCATGTCCTAATCCTAGATTTTTATTATATGATTGATAAGTAATGTTTTTTAGATTGGTTAAATATTGTTCAATATGTGTGTTCGGCGAATTATCAAATATATAAATTTTGTTATTTGTATTTATACCATCTATTAGTTTAATAAAATTCTTATTGGGATTGTATAAAACAAACCCCAGACATGTTTTAGAATGATTGCCGCTCATTTATTTCTTCACTATTTCTAACTGTATTTGATCGGTATATTTTTTAGGAATTAAGTTATAAGTTGTTAATATTTGCAACGTTTTGCCAAAAATTACACCTACAAAACCATATCTATTAAATTTATTCATATAAGAGCCCCAAAAAGTTAATATTGGTGATTTTGATGTTCTACTTGTGCTATTTGATTGTCTTATAATTTTTTCTAAACTATCTATAGATGGTAATGCGACATGTCTGGGTGCATCAATTCCCCACCAATATTTTCCAAATAGTTTATGCATAAGACTATTCGGATTGGGATAGGATATGAATATTGTCCCATTTTTATTGGTATTATTTATTAATGTGAAAATGAATTTATCTATATCGTATATATGCTCAATTACATGTGATGCCATAATATAATCAAACTTTTGATCATATGTATTAATTAACTCAAAAGTTCCAGTTTTTACATTAATACCTTTTTCTCTTGCAATAGATGCAGATTTATCATCAATTTCAATTCCATACGTTTCCCAACCTAACTTGTTGAGTATTTCTAATAATCGTGCGTCTCCACAGCCAATATCTAGTATTTTCCCTTTTGGTAGTTCTAAAAGTTTTTCGAGCGGGTATCTATAAAGTAAAAAAGGTCGAATTTTTTTGAAGAAATACGAGTATTTTGAATTAATTCTTTCTCCTATTTCTATGCTTAACCAATGATAAATAATTTCATTCTCTAATTTCCTGATGGAATTTTTCTCTACTTTATGAGTGAAATATTGTGAGTATGCATTGTAGACTTTTTCAGATAAAGGTCGTGGATTAAGATATAAACTTTCACATTCACAACATTTATAGATATTCCAAGTTCCATTAATACACTTAAAGGCTAGATCTTCAACATTTTCATGTAAAATATTATGATTTTCTTTGTTTTTACAAACTGGACATTCTATTATTTTTTCTAGTTCTTCATTTTTAAATGTATACATTTTTAGTTTCCTTCCTCTGAATTGGAGTTTAACAAATGATTGCTTTTTTGTTTTAGTAAGATAAAATCTATAATAGCTCGTATCATCCAAGCTAGTGACGCTCCGATTATTCCGAAATTTTGAGTTAATATGTAAAATGTTGGAATAAAAATAATAAGTTCGATTGTGTGTAGTACGCCTATGAATTTTACATGCCCAAGTGCTGATATGGTAGTAAGAGAAATAAGTCCTAATGAATTGAAAAATATTCCAATGCTCATAATTACTGTGGGTATGTAGGCTTGTTTTGCAAATTCTTCGTTTATCCAGAAAACGTAAAATGGATAACCACCTAATATAACTAATAATATTATTGAACCCATGATTAAGGAAATTTTTCTTTGATATAGACTGGTATCACTCTGTAGCTTTATATGGTTTTTGTTGTTTGCCGAGAAATTATGAAATAGTGCACTTGCAAGCGCACCGGGTATAACTAAAAGTCTTAACAAGCCTTCTTGAGGCGTTGCATAATATGTAATGCTACTAATGCTTAAAATTGCACCTAATAGGAATCTGTCTCCGTATACCATTAAAGGGCCAACTATTCCTGATAGCGACACCCATAATCCGTATTTGAATAAATCATGTACTAATGTGAATGGTTTAATAGTGGCCTTGGAAAAAAGGAATAATCTTAGTTGCCAAATAGCAAAAAACATTACCAATATTCGGGCTGCTAGTAAATATAGCGCAATAATTGATAATGATTCCCCATGTATTTTAATTGAAATTACGGGAAGTAAGAAAATTGATACTCCAAGTATCGAGCGATTAATGTTTGAGGCGATAAATTTATCTAGACCTTCTAGGCCACCTCGCAGCCCACTTGTAATCGTTGTTGGAATAATCGCAATAGCAGATATTGTCAAAGCAGAAATAGTGTCTTGGATCAGCGATGGAGATATGTCATACCATTCTCTGATAAAAAAAACTACAAAAATGTAGACTAAAAAAAATCCAATAAATGCGCTTATTAAGACTATTATTAACCCAGCTTTTATGAATGAACCAATTACTTCGGTTGATTCATTCATTCGCTGTGATATTTCATAAGTCAATGCTCGGCCAACCCCAAAGTCGAACAAGCTAAAATAACCAATTAATGCCCAGATCATGAGTATAATTGAAAAGCCTTCTTCTCCTAATACTGAGATTAATTGAGGAATTGAATACAGTGCGGCAATAAGCGGAGCTATAACTCCAATGAGATTGATTATGGTATTTTTTTTAATGCTCATATGATATTGATTTTTAATGAAATTTATGTGAGTTGAATATCAGTTATACTTTTGGTGCAAAGTCCTTGTTTGATAAATACCACGTTAGTGTCTTTGCTAAGCCTGACTGAAATGTATTTGTTGGTATATATCCGAGGTCATTGCAAATTTTTTCGTTGTTAATAGCATAACGACGATCATGTCCCAGCCTATCCTTCACATAAGTAATATATTGTTTATGTGGTACATTGGGTGAGCTAGGAAAATATGTATCCAGTAATCCACATAATGTATAAATTAAGTTGATGTTGGTTTGCTCGTTATTTCCTCCGATATTATATGTTTCTCCAACTTGTCCTTTTCGGATGATTAGATCAATTCCACGGTTATGATCATCGACGTAAAGCCAATCGCGTATTTGCTGTCCATCTCCATAAATTGGTACAGCTTCCCCTTGTAACAGCCTAGATATAGCCAATGGGATGAGTTTCTCAGGAAACTGATAAGGTCCATAATTATTAGAGCAGTTGCTGGTTGTGGTTTGTAAACCATAAGTATGCTGATATGCTCGTACAATATGATCAGATGCAGCCTTACTAGCTGCATATGGCGAGTTGGGCGCGTAAGGAGTAGTTTCCGAAAAAGCTGGATCAGTCAATGAGAGTGTCCCATACACCTCATCCGTTGATACATGATGAAAACGGTGTGCAAACCCCGGCT
>DYPF01000184.1 GCA_020720105.1 Chloroherpeton thalassium | reverse complement strand
TATAATTCTCTCTAACTCTTCTTTTTCCTGAATTGCACAAACCACACTACTAAGCCAGAAATAAGGATGAATAAGACAAATATTCCTACGATTGGCACAACTAAAATGTAGAAGCCACCAATCAATGGTTCGAATATTCTGCCTGTATGCACTTCTAATGCAAAATTCCACATCGACATTGGCGATTTCTGAAGTATTTCCTTAGGCATTTCGGGGAAAGGTATGTCCGAAGTAAGATTTCCTGCACCTTGATTATAGTCGAAAGCTATCTCTTGATTAAGAAAATCATCAGAAAAACCCGCTATCATAAACTCACCAATTGGTCTGCCATTATCAGTTTTCTTAACTGCTACTTCGTTGCGAATATAATCATAAACTTCGCCTGTTGCATAATTCCACAAATACAAACCTTCGAAAGAGCCAAGCAAATATAAATTTGTAGTAATTCGTTTGAACACATTTATTCCCATCACACTTACTGGAGGTTGATTTGTAAATGATTTTAAATGAGTTTGGAAATTATCATCAGAATAAAATATTCCGTCCATCGTTGCCAGAAGAAAGACATTATTCCCTTCATCAAAAGAAATTTGCCTTAATATATCAAAATATGGATTGGGTGTTGCGAGTTCGGTAAATGGAATTTTACTCACTCTCGAATTTGCAATAGTAATCAAGAATGGAGGACGAAGAAACATCCCAGTGAATGTATTGATAAGAAGCAATGCGACTGTAATCCATCCAATTTTATTATGCCATTTTAAATGCCATAAGGAAGATTTTACAATTTCCTTCTTCTTCTCGTCTTCTAAATCTTTCTTCTTTATTAAATACTTATTGATAAAAAGAATTATGCCTGTTATTGTTAGAAATGCAAATATCAAGCCTGCCACATCAACAATCAATTTACCCGGCAAACCATAGATCTCACCGCTGTGTATCGCCCAAAATGTTTTGAATAATCCAATATTATTGTCATAATTGACAGGTGGCGGAATATTTACTTTCTCAAATCTCACAAAGTCAGTTGTTCGGAACAAGAAAGAGCGAGTCATCACATAAGTAGTATCATTAATATTAAGCAAATCAACAACACGGCTTTCTTCGGAAGGCAATTCAACTTTTATCCATTTTTGCTTATTGTGATTATATTCAAACAATCCAAAAAATGTTCCAGCCAATACACGATTTTTACTTGTCAATGTCATTGCACAAATTTTTCTATTGTCAATTCCATTTCTGAAACCTTTATTGAAATCAGTAAACTTGGAAAAGGTTGAATCAGTTAGCCAGATGCCGATATTTCCATAGATTAATATACTATCATTAGATAATTTAAGAGTGGATTTAACCGAAGCATTGTTCCAATTTTCGTAACGATAATCTTTAGGAAGCAAATTGCGGCTAATATCCCAGAATGAGAATGTTTGTCGGTGATTTAATACTATTCCCGAAATTACAAATAAAATTACAAATAAGGAAATAATAATACTCAACCATTTATGGTATTTACGAAGGAATTTTAACATAATTAGTTTTCTGCTTATAACTCAAAAATACTATAGAATGAATCTTCGATTTTTGTATCAATAATATTTTGTTCAGACAGAACATCAAAGTAAGATTTCACTTTTCGGACTAATTCTGGTCCCTCGGAATATGTAAAATTAACTCTGTCCAAGAATAAGCGAACTTTATCGGGGGTTTGACGCATCATATCAAACGAAAGATTGGCAGAATCATCTTTATTAGTATTCACCCATTCAATTGCTTTCTTTAATTCATCTAAAAATACTTTTGCTAATTCTGGATTCTGACGGACAAATTCACCTTTGAAAACTACACCTGCATTTGGAAAACTACCGAAACCAGGATTGACTTCGTTCCAAATCTCATTGTAATTTATTGCGGAAAATGGAAGTTTTCTGTCGCGAAGTGATTTTATTGCATAACTTGCTTCGGGCTCTCTAAGAATAACTGTATCTGCTTTACCTGTTACAAATTCATTGAAAATTTCCTCAGGTCTTCCAAAGGGTTTCCCATACGAAAATGTAAATTCATCGGGATTCATTCCTAATGCTTTAATCAAATACTTTGTAATTTTGGTCGGAGGAGCTTCTTCGAACAATGGAGTGTGAATAACTCTGCCTTTTATATCCTCTAAGCTTTTTATTGGGTATCTTGTTAATAAAACAAAATTATCCCAAACAAAAATAGCAGGAATTTTTATGTCAATTTTTTGTAATTTTACAGAAGTTATTAATGCCGAAAAACTAATATCTGCTTTTCCATTATTTATCCAAGCTAAGTGTTTTTCGGTTTCTTCCCAAACTTTTAATTCTTTTATTTTTACTGATTTCCGAATAATATCTGATTGAAGTAATCGCATAATAACAGGGTAGGCAACAGGAGTTGCTGATTGTATAACAAGTTCGGCTTTGTTAGATGTATCTACTGAATCCTCAAACACAGGTGTTTTATGGAAATAAACATGATACTCATTTTGAGCAATTTTCTTTGATACGTATTCATAGCCCATTTCCGATAGCATATTCATAATCGGGATTGGCTCAAAGCGTTGAATTAGTTTAAAACCTTGTCCCTCTTGCAATTGGTAAGCCTTTTGAATTATAATGTCGAATGGATCTGTTTTCATTGTTCTAACGTCTAATAATTCAAAATCTTCCATTCTGCTTTGCCAATCATCAGTTATATTATCGTTATTTGGATTGAAAATACTAACTCGGTATTCTCTGTTATTTTCAATATTGAAATTGAAATTCAAGCCTTTGCAAATGTTAATTATTTCGTCTGGTGATTCTGTAGAAATTAATACAATGTTCTTTTGGGGTTTTAATTCTGATATTTTTTGTACAATTTCGGGCATTGTGTTGATATTGTAAATATATCTTTCGTTAGATTCAACCCAACTTATTGTTTCGCCAACAAGTGTTTCGATTTGATTGGTAAGGATACAATCAGGAGCTATGCGTAATAATTCCTGTGTAGTTCCTAAATAATCATTCAAAGTATGTAGAATTTCACAAATCGAAAGTTTAGTAACTCTTGCAGCATCGTTGAAAGTTGCAAACTTGGCAACTGTATTATACATTATTGGATTTAGTAATTTTTTGAACTTATCAGAATAATTTACCAAAACTGACTTAAGTTCTGGATGTTTATCCAAGGTTTCTTTGATATTTGAATTTGCAAAAATAGGAGAGTTGATATTATCTAAAAGATTATCAACAACTTTTTTGCTAATTGCATTTACTGGACAGATTTCCACCGCTTCGTCAGAATTTGCGATTTCTTGTGCATTTTCTGGGTGTTTATAAACAAAAGCCAAACCATCATCGGCAATGTCAAAATTTTTGGGAGCGACTTCTACGCAAGCTCTACAAGCTATACATTCGTCATTTACTTGATATATATTTTTCATAAAAAATCTTTTTTATAGTATTAATAAAATCTAAAAAAATAAAATTTAAATATTGATAATTATATTTGTTATAGACTTTATTAATTCTAAAATAATTTGAACTATCCAAGAAAGTTTCTGGTTTTCTTGAATAGTCCAAAATTGATATAAGTTTAAGAACGAAATTTTTATTATAATTGCTAAGCCGTAATTATAATTTTATTCAAACATTATTTCTTTTTAGCTAAGAATGTTTTTTGTACTAAATCGTAAAGAACAACTACACCACCAAGAATCATTAAAGTATCTGGCAATACTCTAAACCACATCCAACCAGCCATTGGTTGAACTGCATCTCTTACACGAGTGTAATAATATCCCAAGTCGTGTGCGATTCTTGCTTGTTCAATACCAATAATATATGTTGGAATTGTGAATAATAATGCACCAATTGTTAATAACCAAAAGCCATACTTACTTAATTTAGCGTTCCATTCTAATCCTTTAGCTAATGAATTTGTTCGTGAAGTCATATACAAGAATGCAATTGAAATATAACCAAATGCACCTAATAATGCAACGTGTCCGTGAGGCATAATCAAATATGTTCCGTGTGAATAATAGCTAATTGTTGGTGTGTTGATTAACATACCGAAGAAGCCTGCACCTATCCAGTTTAGTGCTGCAGAACCTGCAATCCACATAAATGGAACACCAAAATCGTTATTGTCGCCACTATGTACTTTTTCTCTGTGGTTTTTCCAAGCTTCTACAATCATCAATGCTAATGGAAGTGGTTCTAATGCTGAGAATATACCACCAATTGCAATCCAATATTCATCTAAACCTTGCCACCAATAGTGGTGCCCAACTCCGAGAGTTCCGCTTAACATAATTAAGAATAATTCGAAAAGCATCACTTTTACAGCGGTTTTTTGCGAAATTAATCCTAACGATACAGTAAAGAATGCAATTACGCCAGCAGCAAATAGTTCAAATGTTAATTCAACCCATAAGTGAATTACCCACCAACGGTAGTAATCATCTACTGTAAAGTTAGGCATTACTTTGTGAATTGGCATCATACCCGCTATATACAAAGTAGCGATAGCAAAAGCAGACCAAATAATTGTGGATACAATTGGATTATTTGTTGCGGCTTTTCTGATTAAGGAAATAATCAGTAAGAACCAGAAAACAAGTCCAATAACAAGTCCAATATCCCAAACTCTACCCAAGTTTATTAATTCACGTCCTTCGTTACCCAGCCAGAACCAAGTTTCGCGTAATTGACCAGTAGCGCCCATATATAAACCTATAATACTACCAACTGCTACAACAACTAATGCAGCCCACAATACATCTACAAGCCATGGATATTTATGATCTTTATTAGCAACCCAAGGAGCAATCAATAAACCGCCAACTAACCAACCAACTGCAACCCAAAGAATGGCTAATTGTGTGTGAATAGAACGTAACACATTGAATGGTAATAAGTTTTGTGAAATCAAGAAATCTTTTGTTGGTTCTGTGTAAAGGTGAGCCAAATAACCACCGATAATCAATTGAACAACAAATAAGGCTGCGACAATTGGAATATATTTCAGTAATTTAGCTTGCGATTTGTATAAACTTGTAATTTTAATTGCAGGTTGAAGTTCGCTTGGGTCATCTTTCTTTAATAAATATTCGTAAGAAAGGAAGATTACTAAAATTGTTAAAGCCCAAAGGATTAAGAATTCCCAAAGAGATATTTTATGAGAGTTGAAATTAGTATCTTGGTCTAAAAGCGGTTCGGGTGGCCAGT
>DYPF01000013.1 GCA_020720105.1 Chloroherpeton thalassium | reverse complement strand
GTCCAAGATTGTAAATCTGAATCTTTTGCTGGTAAATAATCAGTTGTTGCCATATATTCTCCATTATTTTTAAAATTGTAAATAATTTATAACAAAAATAATAAATAAATTTTAATTGACCAAATATTTTTAAAAATATATTTACAATTTATACAGAAATAATTATAGTTTTAATAATAATAACACGTGATTATTATAAAAAAACTATTAGTAGAAGAATAAAAACACGTGATAATTTATTAATATCATTAATTAATTGATAATAATTATATGGATAATGTATTTGAGTATTAAATAATATAATCTGCCAATATATTATTTATTAATATACTTAGATAATTATATACCGAACATAAAAAAAACTGCTTATAAGAGCAGCCATTTATTTATCATTATCCTTATGTTATTAAAACTGATAACCAAAGAATCAAGATTTTTCCGTAATTTTGAATTATTCAAATTTTGCATAATCTAAAAGTCTAATTTTAACAATGCCTTCATTAAATGTATTAGTAATAGCATATTATTTTCCTCCAATGGGGCTTAGTGGAGTTCAGCGAACCCTTAAATTTATAAAGTATTTACCTGAATACGGCTGGAATCCAATAGTACTTACTTCTAATCCTGTTGCTTATTATGCTTTTGATGAAACTTTGAATGCAGATATTGAAACTACCACTCCAATTTACAGAACAGAAGAAGATATAACTAAATTTGCAAGAAAAAATCACAATTCTACGATAAATTATCCATCGAAATTTGCTAAAAATATCCAATCTAAATTATTGCAAACCTTTATTTTGCCCGACTCTCGCCGTTCTTGGTTGAAGTTAGCTGTGAAAAAAGCAGAAGAAGTCTTTGCAAATCATCAAATTGACTTAATATTTGCAACTGCTCCACCTTTTACTGATTTTTTGGTTGCAAAAACTTTGTCCGAGAAATATGATGTTCCATATACAATAGATTATCGCGATTTGTGGACAGATAATCCATATTATTTTTATCCAACATTTTTTCATAAAAATTATGCAATCAATTTAGAACAGCGCGTTTTAGAGACAACTGCTCGAGCAATTGTAATAACTCGCGATATGAAAAATGCTTTGCTTAATCGTTATCGCTTTTTAAATCATAATGATGTGGCAATTATTCCTCACGGCTACGATAGAGCAGATTTTGAGAAAAATAATCAGCAAATTAAGAGTAATGGCAAAATGGTAATTACGCATTCAGGAATATTTTCCGCTGATTTAACACCAATTCCATTCCTAAATGCCGTGAAATTATTGTTCAAAGAAAATCCAAAGATTGCAGAAAAGATCGAATTTCGGTTTCTTGGACTATTACAAAAGCAATATCAAAGAAAAATTGCAAAGTTGAAGTATGCTGATGCATTCAATCTTTTGGGATATGTGGAGCACTCCGAAGTAATCAAGCATTTGCTTAGTTCAGATTTGTTATGGTTGATGTTTCCGAAACCAATCGTTACACCGAGCAGATTTTATGAATATTTAGGTGCAAATAAACCAATTTTGGTCAGCTCTTATCCAAATGAAATCACAAAAATTGCCGAAAGTACAGGAGCAAGTTTTGTTACCAAACCTTTTGATGTGCAAGAAATTAAGAAAGCCTTAGTTACAGCATTCAAATTGTGGGATAAAAATGCACTTCCGGCACCAAATAAATCAATTACAGATAAATATGATAGAAAATATCTATCAAGTTTATTAAGCATTGAACTTGCAAATTCGTTGAAAACCAAATTATAAGTTAATTACTTTTTCAAAAAAGTACGTCTGGGCAGCTTTGTATTAATTAATCTTTGTGGAATTTGGAAATATCCACCATTTTGCCACACCTGAGTTTGGTCGTTAAAGTGAATACTTGTTGGATCACCAGAAGTTCCTAACGGCATCACAGAATTAATTTTATTTTCGTTGCTGATAATAATCCCTCTAAAAATATTACCTGATCGAAAATTTTTATTATTTTTATCATAAAATAGAGGAGAATAATAACTTCCCTTAGAACTCAAAGTATCCTTTTGAAATACAAATCCAATTAACTTATTCTCATCTGCAAAATGCACAAAATTAGTTGGAAAATACTTGCCAAATCTTTGTTTGTTGGTTTTTGAGCTGATAATAGCTTTTTGATAAGTGGAGATGGAATGTTTGAAGGCAATGAATATCAGGTAATCCCGATTTTCAGTTTGTTTAGTAGAAATATTATCAAAATAAGGATAGGACTGATTATTGAGCAACTCAATTAAATTGTTATGAATTAATCGAGAATTAATTATGTAATCAATTAGTTTATTGCCAAGTTCATCTTTGAAAATTTCGGAAATTAATTTCTCGATAAAAATATTAAAAATAATTGGAGATTTCAAGTTTGATTGAAAAGTAAAATTCCAATTTTTGATTAAGGAGAAAAATTTTCTCTCATCTTTATTTAATAAATATGACTTAGATTCAATTATGGGCATTGCAATTTGCAAAATTGCTTGAGCAAAAACGGATTTATTGTCAAGTTGAATATTCTTAATATCACGAATCTCATAATCGGTAAGATTTTTCAAGTATTCGTACACTCTATATTCTCTGCATATATTCGATAGAAAATTTAAACTATCCTTAGAGAAATCTTCGGGTAAAATATTGGAAATTAAATAATTTCTTCTTGGGTTAATTTCAATTTTTTCTATTTTTGTGAGGCTTGTTTCGCTATTATCTAGATAATAATCAAAGTGAGAACTTTGTGCTATATTTCCATTTCTATCAGAAATGATAAATGAAACAGCTGGTGTTGTCCAATTTTTTGAAATTTGTGTAAATTGTTCAATATTTTCTGTGTAATAAAGATTGTGAAGAGTGATTAACTCTAATGAGGAATATAATTTATCAGAATTAGTTGTCAAATAAAATTGTTCATCTTGAAAAAATTCATTAGAAATAACAGGCGAACCGTATAAATGCTTCTTATAAAATAGCTTAGAAGGGCTTTCGGCTATATGTATAGTATCAACTTTTAATTTGATTGCATCTTTTTCTAATGAGTCTTTTTCAATTTTTTTAATCAGAAACTGGTTATTATTCGAAAAATTAATACTCCATTGTATATTGTTATTTTTATTTGTGATAGGGAATGGAATACCAGGCAAATATATACCGCTGGAGTTGCCACTGGGACCATTCGTGATAATTGTCATTAACTTGTTAGGCATTGATAATTCACCAGAAAAGTCCACAGCCAAAGCACTTTGGAAAGAATTAGTATTAATTTTTTTCCGAATAGCAAAATTCAAACTTGTAAACGGGTTAAATAAAAAATCAAATTGCGATAAACTATCAAGTAATTTAAGTGTAATATTGTTCTTGTCACTCAAAAATGAAGTTTGAGTTTGATTTGAATCAACAATCGAAACAGAATTTATGTATGATGAAGATTTGAAATTGATGAACTTTTTAAATTCTTTTATGCCAATTTTTTCCGAAATTGAATTAATAATTAAGTTTTGAAATAAAGAGAAATTTGTTTGAATTTTCAGGAAATTGAAAACTGCAAGAGCATCTTCGTGCTGCCAAATCTTTGGACTTTTGTTTAAAATTGAATATTCAATTGGTAAATTAGATTGATTTTCTTGGATGAAGAAATTTACTCCATCTGTGTAGGCATCAAGTGCAATTTTCACTTTATTTGGTAAATTTGCATAAGAAGTTTTCGCACTATCAAGAAATGAAAAATTGCGAATAAATTTATCGTAGGAAAGGTATTTTACTCCAAGAATTTCAGATAAGTTTCCAATTGCCATTCTTTTGTATAAGTCCATTTGCCAAAGTCTATTTTCAGCTTGAGTGTAACCAATTGCAAAGAACAAGTCATTATCACTTTTATAATTTATGTATGGAATACCAAAATGATTATAGGAAAGATCAAATTGTCCCGAAATATTATCGGAATAGTTGATTACATTAGCATCAGTTTGACTAATGTGAATAAGTTTATAGAAAATAATTGAGCCAATTGAAAAAATTATTAAAGTGGCAACTGTAATGGCAATAAGTTTCTGGCGTAAGTTCATAGATAATTAACTTAATTAAATCCACTTATTTTTTAGATACCAATCAGCAGTTTCAGAAATACCATCATCTAAGGGTGTTTCAGAAGTAAAATCTAAATCATTCTCGGCTTTATTGGGTGAACAAATCCAATATTTTTGAATAAAGTCAATGCCTTTTTCGTAATTAAAAACAGGTGGTTTATTAGAAAATCTACCAAAAAATTCAGAAATGGTAGCAAGAGTTAACACTGCAGTATGTGGAATTTTTATTTTAATCAAATGTTTTTTGTTGAATGCAATTTTCATAGCAGACATAATTTCTTGCCAAGTATAGAAACGATTAGAACTAATAAAATATATTTGACCTTCTGCAATTTTGGATTCGCCAGCAAGTATAATTCCACTAACTAAATCTTTAACGTAAATCAAACTTACATACTTATCTTGCCAACCAATCAGTGGAGCAATACCTTTATTGACAATAGCAAAAATATCTTTGATGGCTGTGTCGCGTGGTCCAAATACTGCAGGTGGTCTTACGATTGTTATGGGTAATTTATCCATATAACTAACAGCAACTTTCTCGCCTTCGAGCTTGCTTTTCCCATAACTTGTTATTGGTTTTGGAATATCGTCTTCTGTTTGAGGATTTTCAAGTGAACTTGAAGGTCCAGCAACGGTTTGACTACTCACCAAGACAAATCTATCTAAATTTGGATTAACTTTTATGCAAGCTTGTATTAAATTTTCAGTAGCATTTTTATTGGCTTTTAGGAATTCAGTATAGTTTTTGGCAGCAACTAAGCCAGCAATATGATAAACATAATCAACATCAGCAACTAATTTTTCTAAATCAGTGGAATTGTCGAAATTTGCTTCTATTAATTTAACGGGTTTGTCTTTCAACCATCGTAAATTACTTGATTTTCTAATAGATGCTATTACTTCGTTACCTTCTTCAAGTAATTGGTCAACCAAATGGCTACCTATAAATCCAGTTGCTCCTGTAACCAAAATTCTCATTTTTTCAATTATTTATTTAAATTTAATACAAATTTACTAATTTATATATTATTTAAAGTTAATTTTGAAATATTCTATTATTACGAGGTTTTTATGAAATCTGTTATTATGGCTGGAGGTTTTGGAACAAGGCTAAGACCACTTACGATGACAATACCCAAACCAATGGTCCCAATTGTGAATACACCAATGATGGAACACATTGTAAATCTATTAAAAAAGCATTCAATTAATGATTTTGTTTCTGTTTTATACTTCCATCCCGATGTTATTACAAACTATTTTGGCAATGGCGAGCAATTAGGTATCAATATGAATTATGTTACTGCTAATGCTGATTATGGCACAGCAGGAGCAGTCAAAAACGCCTATAAATTTTTAGATGATAGATTTATAGTAATTAGTGGTGATGTATTGACTGATTTTGATATTTCTGATGCGCTGAAATTTCATATTGAAAAGCGAGCAAGTGCAACGATTTTACTTACAAGAGTAAGCAAGCCTTTGCAATATGGTATTGTAATTACAGATGAAAATGGAAAAATCACTCGTTTTTTGGAAAAACCAAGCTGGGGACAAGTATTTTCGGATACTATTAATACTGGAATTTATATTTTTGAGAAAGATGTATTAGATTTAATTCCTTACCAACAAGAATTTGATTTTAGCAAGGATTTATTTCCATTAATGCTTAAAAATAATATGCCACTTTTTGGTTATGTAGCAAAAGGATATTGGAAAGATGTGGGAAATTTGGAGGAGTATCAATTAGGTCAAAAAGATGCTTTATATCAAAATATTACCTTAGCAATTCACGAGAATAATGAAGATAGTATAGTTGTTCCTCAAAGTTGTGTAGTGTCTTCTACAGTTCAGTTCAAGGGTAATGTTGTGCTTGGTAATAATGTGAAAATTGGTGCTCATTCCATCATTACTGATTGTAGTATTGGTGACAATGTAGAAATTGGTGCTGGAAGCAAAATTACTGGAGCAACAATTTGGGAAAAAACTAAAATAGGTGATTTTGTTGAAATTACAAATTGCGTGATATGTAATGATGTTGACATTCGTGATAGCGTAACAATTTCTGATAATGTATTTATTGCCGAAGGTTGTAAAATTGGAGCTAATTCGCATATTAATCCTAATTTAAAATTATGGCCGAATAAAAATATTGAAGAGGGAGCAGTTGTTACTTATTCTCTTATTCAGGAAGAAAATTGGTCTAAAGAATTATTTTCTGGTGCAAGAATTTCTGGTTCATCAAATGTGGAAGTATATCCTGAATTTGCTGCAAAATTGGGTGCTGCATTAGGTATGACTTTTGGTAAAAACGCTTCAATTATTGCAAGTAGAGACCCCGATGATTTTTCTCGAATTATAAAGAGAGCAATGTTAGCGGGATTAACTTCAGTCGGGGTTACGATTAATGATTTACAATTAATTTCAATTCCACAAACAAGGCAGGAGTTATTGTCGGGCAAATATGTTGGTGGATTTCATGTGCGGCGATCTCCAAGAAATCCCGAAAATACAGACATAATCATTTTTAGTTCAGATGGTCGTGATATTAATGTGTCAAAAAGTAAGAGCATAGAGAGATACTTCTATGGAGAAGATGTTTCGAGAGTTCACTATAAGCAAGTAGGTAAAATTTTATATCTCGAAAGAGCAAATGAAATATACATAAATCGCTTTATGAGTTCACTTAAAGTTGATTTTATTAAAGAATCAAAATTCAATATACTAATTGACTATTCGTTTGGATTAGCATCTTATATGTTACCTCAGATTTTAGGAAATCTGGGAGTTGAAGCAATTTCATTGAATAATTATGTTGATGCAACAAGATTCCATCCAGATCCAGAAGGAAGTAATGAGAAAATTGATGAGATTGGCAAAATAATGAAATCTATTGGCTATGAACTTGGTTTTAGAATTGAACCGGGAGCAGAAAAAATATCTTTAGTTGACGAACGAGGTTTTTGGATTCCATCACAAAGACTTTTAACAATCGTTACAAAATTATTTCTTGAAACTCATAAGCACTTTGAACCTTATAAAATTGCTGTGTCAATATTAGCTACAAAAGAAATAGAGGAAATTGCAAAAGAATATAATGTTGAGGTAGTAAGAATCAAAAATACTCATTCAGCAATGATGGAAGCTACTTCTGAAGAGAAAATGCTGTTTGTTGGTGGTATTCACGGCGGATTTATTTTTAAAGATTTCTTGTTTGCTTCTGATGGAATGTTTACAATTGCACAAATCTTGGAAATGATATCTCAAACTAAATACAAAATATCTGATTTAGACAAGAATTTGCCTAAACGATTTACTGCTCATAAATTAGTGAAAGTAGCTTGGGATTTAAAGGGATTTATAATGCGAAAAGCAATGGAATATTCAGATCAATTACCAAGAGAGCTCGTGGAAGGAGTGAAAATTTTCTACGGCATAGATTCCGTGGTGTTAATACCGAATAATGAAATTGCTGCATTTGAAATTTATACTGATGCTGAAACACAAGAATTAGCCGACAAATTAGTTGCTCAACACGAGGAACTTATAAACAATTGGAAGCAAGAAAATTCATAATTGGTTTTTCTTTGTTAGTTTTGTAAATTAATTTTGATATAAAAATGAATTTTATAGAAGTATTGTCTCCAGAAAGCGTTGAAACAAATGTTTCATTAAATAACAAGACAGAAATTATTGAATATTTAGTGAAACTTGCTTCTAAAACTGGCAAAGTAATAGATAGTAATGTTGTAATCAATGATGTTATGGAAAGAGAAAAAATTCTTTCAACTGGCATAGGTAAGGGAATTGCTTTACCTCATGCCAAAACAAAAGGAATATCTGATTTTGTAGCATCGTTGATTACACTAAAAAATCCTATTGACTTCGATTCTTTAGATAGCGAACCTGTTTCAATATGTGTTATGCTATTAGGCTTAGAAGGTCAAGTTGGAACAAATTTAAAACTATTAAGCAAATTGTCCAAGATTATAAATGTTGATGAGCAAAGAAATGCAATAATATTTGCAAAAAGTGCTGATGATATTTGCAATTTACTAAAAAAATTCGAAGAATAGTTTATTTTTCAATATTTCTTGGCTCCCAACTTTCACCCTCGCATGGAATAAAAGATTCGGTGGGGTGTTGGTCGTAAATTGTACATAATTTACTTGATTTATCAAAGTATTTGCATTTGCCACATAAAGTTTCTTCAGAAAATTCTTCAACTTCTCTGTTGAATTTATTATACCTTCGGTAAGCAGGAAATGCAACTAAGAACCATAATGCTAAGGCAATTACCCACCAATTACCACGAAAGTAATAATAATCAACTAAATACAATCCAACTATCATAATAATAGCAGTTCGTACAATAGCACCAAAGACGATGGAGCCTGTTGTAACAACAGATCTCGCATCGTCTTCGATAACTTGTTCAACTTCGAAATTGAGTAATCTATATAATTTTAAAATTAGTTTTTCCATTGATTACACGAAGAATATATCGCAATGATATTTTACTTATAACTACTATTCATCTACTTTTGCTCGGCGAGAATCCCAAACAAAGTAAATCATAAGAACAACAAATGCAATAATTCCAACAATTTCTCCACCGATTGGATTGCTTTCCCAAATTTTGGTATTCAATTCAACTTTGAAGAATTTAAGCAAAGCACCAGCAACACCGAGCAAAGCTGCACCGGCAATAAATCCAGATGCAATTAAAGTTGCACGTTGATTGCGTGCTTGAGCAACTTTTTCGCCGCGTTTTGATTTATTCATAAAGTGATTAATAACACCACCAACCAAAAGTGGTGCATTTAAATGCAATGGTAAGTACATTCCAAGAGCAAATGCTAATGGTGAAATTCCAAGGAAATTGATAATAAGAGCCAAGATAGAGCCAACCAGATACAAATACCAAGGCACATCAGCTCCAATGCTCATTAATGGTTTGATTACAGCTGCCATAGCATTTGCCTGCGGAGCAACTAATGGTTCGGGAGTTGCAGGAGTTACAACAAAACCATAAGCTTCGTTCAAGATGAAAATTACAATACCAACTGTTGCAGCCGAGACTATTGTTCCCAGAAATTTCCATTTTTCTTGTTTTTCAGGTGTCGTACCAATCCAATAACCTACCTTCAAATCAGTAATGAAACCGCCCGCCATAGATAAAGCTGTGCAAACAATTCCACCAATAATCAAAGCAGCAGTAATACCTTTGTCACCAGTTAACCCAGCAGATGTCAAAATTACTGAAGATAGAATAAGGGTCATAAGCGTCATACCCGAAACAGGATTTGTACCAACAATTGCGATAGCATTAGCAGCAACGGTTGTGAAAAGGAATGAAATAATGAAAATGGTTAGCAATGCAATTATTGCTTGCGTGATTGTAATATCAAAACCAAGCAATAAATAAACGAACACAAAAATCAAAGTGATGATACTTGCAAATACAACAAATGTGAGTTTTAAATCAATTTGTGTTCTAACTTCATTTTGATTGCTTTTATCTTTTCCTGTTAATCCAACAATTGCAAGTTTGAACGCTTTGCCAATAATTGGAGATGCTTTTAAAACGCCAATTATACCTGCCATAGCAATTGCTCCAATTCCAATGGGTCGCACATAAGCTGTGAAAATTGATTCGGGACTCATTGAAGCAAAGGGATTAATTACTCCAGCTGAAGAAGCTACTATGTTGCCTATTTCATTGATTAATGGAATAAATACCCACCAAGACAATAATGATCCTAAAGTAATGATTAACGAAAACTTTAAACCAACTAAATATCCAAACCCAACAATCATAGCAGAAACATTGAATTGAAATAGCAGCTTTGCTTTGTCTGCAAGATATTGACCAAAACCAAATACACGAGTAGTAACTACTTCTTCCCATAATCTAAATGATTGGAATAGAAAATCGTATACACCACCAACTAAACCACTTACGACTAAAAGACCAGCTTGAGAACCGCCTTTTTCACCTGTTATTAATATTTCGGTAGTTGCTGTTGCTTCGGGAAATGGGAATTTTCCGTGCATATCCTTCACAAAGTATTTTCTAAAAGGAATTAAGAATAATATCCCCAAAAAACCACCAAGCAATGATGATAGGAATATCTGAAAGAAATTTATTGGCAAATTAAGAATATATAATCCAGGAATTGTAAATATTGCACCAGCAACAATTACACCCGAACTTGCCCCAATAGATTGGATAATTACATTTTGGCTTAGTGAATATTTCTTTTTGAAAGCACTTGATAAACCAACTGCAATAATGGAAATTGGGATAGCAGCTTCGATTACTTGACCAATTTTTAGACCAGAGTATGCAGCAGCTGCCGAAAAAATTACTGCCATAATCAATCCCCAAAAAACTGAGTAAAACGTAACTTCGGGCATTACAGAACTTGGGGGAATTATTGGAATATATTCCTCACCTTGTTTTAATTCACGGTAAGCATTTTCGGGCAGACCACTTTGTAAATTTTGTTCAACTTGCATAAAATACCTTTATTTTCTTTGTAAAAAATTTAGAAAACTTATTTTTTTGTTTGAAGAATTTTGTTTGTTAACCGAATTGATGTGACTAACTGATTTCACTTCCTCAATTGTGTAGAAGGCTTTGGGATTAAATTCTTTCACAATTGATATTACATTGGGAATTTGTTTTCTTTGAACAACGAGGAATAAGATTGTTACAGAGCCATACTTACCTTCACCAGGAACTTTTGTAACTGAATAATTATTGTCCATTAAATATTGTGCTAATTCATCACCTGGCAATCGTGTAATAACCCTAATAATTGCCTGACCAAGCGATAAGTATCTTTCGAAAGATACTCCGATGTATGTGCCAAGCCCAAATCCAACACCATAAGCAAAATAATAATAATAGTTATTTAAATGTTGCATTACTTGGCTTACAACAATAATCCATATAAATGATTCTAAAAAACCAAGAATTGCGGAAATTCCACGATAATTTTTGGAAATAAGGATAATTTTAATTGTTCCAAAACTAACGTCCAAAATTCTGGCTGAAATAATTAGGATTGGAATTACTACTAAATGAAAAAAGTCAAGTTCCATTTGTATCATTTTATTGTTTATTTATATCTTAAAATTACAAAGTTAATCTTTTTTTTGTAATATTGTAATTAAAAGTTAAGAATTTGTTTTGATTTTGCAAATTTTTGTACAAGATTTATTATAATTTCTTAATTTTGATTATTCAATTTTTTCATTTGAGAATGATAAACAAAAAATATGAAATTCACAAAAGTACTAAGACAAATATTAAGTAGTAAAGCTACCAATCAATATTTCAATAATTCAACTATTAGATATTCGCTTCAAGTAAAATTATTATTGATTTTACTAACATTAATAATTTTAACTTTATTTTTTACTTTTCATCTTGATAATAATATTTTAAATATTACTCAAAATTCAATTAAAGTTGGGACTACTTGGCAGAATCAAGCCCTTGAAGCAGATTTTACTTTTCCAATATTTCGTAATAAAACTGAATACGATCAAGATGTCTTCAAATCCAAAGCAAATACATTACAAATATTTGATTATTCATCCGAACAAGCAAATAAAGTAGAAAACTTAGTAAAAAGTTCTTTTTCAAAACTCGTACAAGTTGATGCAAACACTAGTTTTATTGGAGAAATTGAACTTAATAGTCGGTTAGTAATGCTTTTTTTGGAACAATCTGAAAAAGTTAGAATGAGTGAAATTAATAAGATGATTTCACTTGCATTTTCTTTTTCCAATCATATTTATCAAAATGGATATGTGAATGTAGGCTTAAATAGATTAAATAATGATTTGATTGTTGCTGAAGTTTCGCCACTAAACAGAATTTATTTAAAGAAAAAGTTTATTACAACTAATGATAATGTAAATGATAAAATATCTGATTTTGTTAAAGCAAGATTTGTTGAAAATTCTGAACCACTATTTATTGATATTTTAAAGTCTATTGTAAAACCAAATCTTTTTCTAAATCAAAAATCTACTGAGACTGAAATTGAAATTGCACAGCAAAACGTACCATTATATTTGGGATATGTTAAGTCGGGTGATGTTATCATTGACAAAGGTCAATTGATTACTAAGGAGAATAAGCAAAAAATTGACTCATATTTCCAATCTAAAAAGCTAAGGAGCGAAACATATTTTACTCCAAGTTATGTTATCGGCAATTTTGGACAAGCAACAATTATTCTTTCAATTATCCTTGTTTATTTAATTGTCTTAAGGAAAAAGATATTCTATGATAATGTTAAGATTTCAATTTTATTTACAAGTTTTATTATAGTTGCCTTTTTTGCTTGGATAACAGTAGAAATACCTTCAAGTTTTCCGTTAGCATATTTAGTGCCGATACCAGCAGTTGTAATGTTATCATCAGTATTATTTGATTCACGCACTGCATTCTATGTAACAATCATTTCCTCGTTAATTTTAGCAATTACTCGTGGGAATGACATGAGTTTGGCAATTGCTTATATTTTTTCTGGATTATTAGCTGCTTTCACTGTTAGGGATATTCAAAGTAGAACTCAAATGTTTCGTTCAATTTTCTTTATTTTGCTTGGATTGGTTGCATCAATAATTATTTTTGACATTCAAACTTCAATAGACTTGAATTATTCAGTAACTAAAGTAATGTTTTCAATAGTTAATGCAAGTATTTCACCAATTTTAACTTTTGGTTTACTTTTTATTATCGAGCATACAACACATATCACAACCGACTTAAGAATAAAGGAATATGACAATATTGACCATCCACTACTTAAGAAAATGAGTGAAATTGCTCCCGGAACATATCTACACACAATGAATGTAGCTCGGCTTGCCGAAAGGTGTGCTATTGATATTGGTGCAAATCCACTATTAACACGCGTGGGTGCTTATTTTCACGATATTGGTAAAGTAGCTAAACCAGAATACTTTACAGAAAACCAACAAAAATTAGAAAATAAATTAGAGATGCTCCTACCCAAAAAAGCAGCAGATGTTATCAAGAAACACGTTCTTGATGGAATTGATTTAGGCAATCAATATAAATTACCAAAACGATTAATTGATTTTATTCCAATGCATCACGGAACTTCGCTCATCAAGCACTTTTATGCGAAAGCAGTAACGGAAGCAAAGGAAGACGAGATTATCAAAGAAAGCGATTTTAGGTATCCAGGTCCAAAACCCAACTCCAAAGAAACTGCAATACTTATGATTTGTGATACAAGTGAAGCAATTTCCAAAATTGAAGGATTGGATTCCGAACAAATTCGTGATTTAATCAAAAAGACAATAATGGAGAAATTCGCAGATGGTCAATTTAGTGAATCAGACTTAACATTACAAGATTTAGCAATAGTAGAAAATGCAATATTAAAAAGCACTCTTGGCATTCATCAAAGAACTAAGTACAAAGAAATTCCTGACGACAAGCAAAGTTGATAACTCTATGATTTTTAAATTTAGTAAAACATTAAAGAACTTTTTGAATTATATTAATTTTGAAAAAGGACTTTCACCAAATACATTAAGTGCTTATAAGAATGATATTAATAATTACTTAACTTATTTAGATTTGATAAAAATTGACGATTTTCAAAGTATAAACCATCATAATGTTAATGAATTTATTGCATCATTATTTGAATTAGGATTAAGTGAATCCTCTCGTCAAAGATATTTATCTTCGATTAGAACATTCCATAAATATCTTTTAGAAAACAAATTAACCGATAAAGATGTAACAGAAAAAGTGGTTTTCCCTAAAAAACATCGCAAATTGCCCGAAACTTTAACAATTGAAGAAGTTCAATTATTTCTCGATTCGATTGACACATCTACAAATGCAGGAATAAGGGATAAAGTAATTGCCGAACTTTTGTATGCTTGCGGACTTCGTGTTTCAGAACTTTGCGACCTCGAAAAAAAAGATATAATTTGGGATTATGAAGTGTTGCGTATTTTTGGCAAAGGTTCTAAGGAGCGAATAGTGCCAATCGGTCAATCTGCACTTTTTTGGTTGAAAGAATATATGGAAAAAGTAAGAACAACAATAAACAAAGATCCCAATGGCAATCCAATAATCATATTAAATTTGCGTGGTAAAAAGCTAACAAGAATGGGTGTCTGGAAAATTCTGCATAGCTATGCTTTAAAAATTGGATTGCAAGATAAAATTCATCCACATATTTTCCGTCATTCATTTGCAACACATTTATTAGAGGGTGGAGCTGACTTGAGAGCTGTGCAGGAAATGTTAGGACATTCTGATATTTCTACAACACAGATTTATACAAATATAGATAGAGATTATATCAAGTCAGTTCATAAGAAATTCCATCCAAAAGCATAATTATAATTTTATATTAGTACATAATGAAAAAAAGAATCTCTAAAACTTCAGTTGAAGTCGCAAAAGTAACCATAGAACCAGAAACAAATGTTTCTAGATTTGTTATAAGAAAATTAGATAATGAAGATTTAAAACCACAAAATAAATCAGAATTATTGAAGAATGTAAATCAAGAGAATAACAATTTGAGCATTAATTTTGATAGTGAAATTTCCGTTGAATCAAATGATGCGAAAATCGTTAAAAGATTTATAAATAGACTAAAAATTAATGAATTAGATAATTTAATTAAAATAGATGATCCAATTATTAGTATAATAACACAGATTGCTGATAATAAAGGATTTGAAGTATATTTAGTTGGTGGATATGTACGCGATTATTATTTAGATAGAAATAGAACAGATTTAGATTTTACTGTAGTTGGCGATGCATTAGCATTTGCCAAACTTGTTGCTAAGGAGTTCAAAGTAAAGCCCGTAATTTTCGAGCGATTCACAACCGCTATGGTACCAATTTCTCAAGAGGCACAATTGGAATTCGTAGGAACAAGGAAAGAGGAGTATTTACCAAATTCTAGAAAACCTATCGTAACGATTGGCACTTTATATGATGATTTGGCAAGACGAGATTTTACGGTCAATGCAATGGCTGTATCAATAAATGCCAAAACTTTTGGTCAAGTAATAGATAAATTTAATGGCTTGGAAGATATTCAAAAACAAATATTAAGAACTCCATTAGATCCCGAAAAGACTTTTGAAGACGACCCTTTACGAATGTTGAGAGCGGCAAGATTTGCATCTCAACTCAATTTTTCGATTGAGGATAAAACAATAGAAGCAATTATAAAAATGTACAAAAGATTAAAAATAATTTCACAAGAAAGAATATCATCTGAATTTTTTAAAATACTTGAGTCGCCTCAACCAAGTGTCGGAATTAATATTCTATCAGAAACAGGTTTGTTAAGTGTGTTTTTTCCACAATTGGAAAAGCTAAAAGGTGTTGATATTGTTAAAGAGGGAACTACCACTTATGCACACAAGGATGTATTTTATCACTCATTGAAGGTTTTGGATAATATTTCTAAAGTAACCAATAATGTTTGGTTGCGTTTTGCAGCATTGCTTCACGATATTGCTAAACCTCAAACTAAGAGATTTCACCCTCAAAGTGGGTGGAGTTTCCACGGACACGAAGATATTGGGGCAAAAATGATGGCAAGACTTTTTCGGGATTTCAAATTACCACTCGATAAATTGGAGTATGTAGAGAAGTTAGTTAGATTGCACCAAAGACCAATGATGCTTGTCGATGAAGAGATTACAGATTCGGCTATAAGGCGTTTAGCAGTGCAAGCAGGAGATGCACTCGAAGATTTATTCATCTTATGTAAAGCTGACATTACAACAAAGAATCCAAGATTATCCGTAAAGTATTTAGAAAATTATGATAGTGTTGCACGAAAGATTATCGATGTACAAGAAAAGGATAAATTACGAGAATTCCAATCACCTGTTCGTGGTGAAGAAATTATGGAATATTGCAAAATTGAACCTTGCAAAGCAGTAGGAATAATCAAAACTAACATTGAAGAAGCAATTTTAGATGGGAAAATTCAAAATGATTACGATGAGGCAAAACAATTCTTTGTAGACAATATTAATAATTGGCTAGCTTCGTTAAATCCCAAAGATATTAGAAAATCAATCTAATTTATAATGTTTTTTCAACTTCTTTTCTTTTTCTAAATATATTTTGCTATTTTTGTAGATTATATAATATTTTCATTTTAAGAATTCAATGAACACATATAAATCAATTTTCCTTTTTGGATTTTTAATAGTTTTCATATTTTTTTCAAATACCAATATAGGTTCGTCAAATGATGAATTGGAAAAAGTAGAAAAAATTCTACCTAAAATGATGAACCAGAGCTTTTTGGGGACAAAATTTGTATTTGGATTTCATCCTTGCTGGGAAGATTTGAGTGATGATCCCGAAAACAATTCTAATTCTTTCAAAGTGTATGTTTATTCCACTTTTCAGACAAATGTTCGTTTAACAATACCTTTTGTTTCATCAGAACCTTATATCCAAAAAACAATAAATGCAAATGAGATAACTGAATTTATCATTCCTTCTAATATTGGACAACCTTACCAGAGAGGAGCTAATGCCAAAAGGAATACACTATTGCCAACACAAGTTTGGAGTGGGCGAGGTATTTTATTGGAGTCAGATATGCCCATTGTTGCTTATGGATTTGCTCGGTTCTTCAATACATCTGATGGATTTGCTGCAATTCCAGTGCAATTTATGGGCAAAGAATATGTTGTCTCTTCATTTAGGGAAACTACTTATTTTACATACCAATCACTCACACCTTACGTAAGTGTAATTGCACCTTATGATAATACAAATGTGAGTTTCTTTTTGGGTGGAAATTCCGATACTAAAATAAAAACAGATGATGGAAAAACTTGGCGATCATTCGAAATGCTTAAGTCAAATTTGAATAGGGGAGATTACTGGTTAATTGCTGCCGAAGGACCATTTTCGGATTTAGGTGGAAGTTTAATTGTATCCGATAAGCCAATATCAGTATTGTCGGGTAATCATTGCGGTCAAGTGCCATTTGATGTTTCTGCTTGTGATTATATGATAGAACAGGAAGTGCCAACTGAGTTTTGGGGAAAGAAATATTATATTCCACCAGTTTATAGTCGTAGAAAAGCCTCCATCATTAGATTGTATGCAAATGAAAGTAATACTGTATTTAAACAAAATGGTTTGGAATTTTGGATTTCAAAATCAAAGTGGGGACAAGAAAACGAAGACTGGTTGGAAATGCGTGCAAATGCCGATAGCAATATGCCAGTTGTGATTCATTCAAACAAAGCAATTAATGTTATGCAATTCAATACAGGTCAGGATGATGATGGAATGCCCGGTGATCCATTTCAGATGTCGATAATTTCCGAAGACCAATTTCAAAATGAATTAGTATATTTTACTCCCGGAATAAATAAAGGTTTAGGTTTTGATAATAATTATTTGAATATTGTATTCACAACAGATGATAATGAATCAATTCCAGATGATTTGGAAATTGGAGAAATTGTAAATGGAAATGATGTTTTGCAATGGAATAAAGTTAAGGATTTGGAGATAATTTCTCTTGGTAAATTTCAAGATCCGCTTTATGCAAATTTAGGTAAGAAAGCATATTTTACAACGATAAAAGTTAGAAGTGATATTGCACAGAAAATCAGATGTAGCTCATCAAAAATTGCTGCATACTCTTATGGTTTTTCTAATTATGATTCTTATGGATTTCCAGCATCGCTTTCTTTAAGGGATATAAACAAAAAAGATACATTGCCACCACGACCAGTTTATGCCATTAATTGTAGCGGTTCATTATATAATCCAAATGATAATAGTAGCATATTGTTACTGGAGGACAAACCTACAAACAATGCCAGCGGATTATCATTTGTATTTTTTGATAAAAGCAAAAGTTATAATTATGATTTTAAATACAAAGATTTTATCCCAGGCGATACTAAGTCCACTACTTGGTCGCTAAATATTCAGAATCCAAATAAAGATGCAAAAGCAATAATTACTTTTACTGATAGAGCAGGAAATGATACAACAATAACAATTATTTATAAATCAATAAAACTAAGCCTTAATCCAGATAGATTCTTCTTTGGAAATCTACTAATAGGAGAAGAAAAAACTCAAAAATTTACTTTGAAAAATGAATCTTTATTAGATCCAGTACATTTAAAAGAAATATCTTTACTTACAAATAAACAAGCTCAAGCATCGCAAGGTTTTACATTAGATTTTGATTTTAATCCTGACTATCTGTTGCAACCACAAGAAGAAATTGATCTCTTTATAACATTTAAAGCAACTAAAAAAGGTGAATTTAAAGATTCAATAGGAATAGGAGATACTTGTTTTTATAATTATATTGGATATATTTTTGCAAGCGTAGAGATGCCTTATGTTTATACAAGCGATATTGACTTTAAGCAAAGGGCTATTGGTAAAAAGTATGCTCAAAATGGATTTATCAAAAATTATGGCAATTCTCCAATTGAAATTAAGGGAATAATCGCTCCAAAATCGTTCGAATTTACTTATGATCAATTTCCTTTTGATTCGCAAAATCCATTAACTTTGAATAAAGGTGAAGAATATCAATTTGAAATTTACTTTGAACCACAAAAAGCTGGCAAATATTTAGATACACTTACATTTTATTTTGATAGACAACCCGATGATGATCCATATTGCATTTTGAAAGGTGAAGGTATAGAACCATTTTTGGATGCAGAAGATGCTTTCTGGCAAAAGCAAATTGCACATTTATCTCGCTTTGATGCTATCCCAGTTTATAATTTCACACCTTATCCAAATGCAAAAGGTGGAATAATAATTACAAATAAAGGCTCAAAGGAAATAAATTTATCAAAAATTAGAATATTAGAAGAAACAAACGCTGATGCTTTCGAAATTCTAATTAATGGAGAATACCGACCACTGAAAAATTACGTTGATTCTGTGGATTTGATTAGAGATATTAATAATTTACTAATTACCAAAATTGAAGGTGAGGCAAGTCGTATTATTCCATTATTTTTCCATCCAAGAACTGCAGGAAATCATAAAATTATAGCCGAATTTGTTTGCGATGCAATTTCCAATCCAATATCTAATATTTATGGCGTTGGCTCTTATGGTATTTTAGATGCAAATAATGTTGATTTTACTACACAAGTTATTGGTGGAGTTCCCCAAACCAAACAAGTAACAATAAAAAACAGAGATGATTGGGAATATAAAGATACAATTACTATTTGGGATATTTTAAGTAAAGTTCCAGAAGAAATAAGTGAAAATTTAAACAATTTTGGCACGAAAGGATTTGCTTTTGATAAAAGTTCTATCAATTTTCCAATTAAAATTGCTCCAGGCGATTCATTAACATTTGATGTTTCATTTACCCCACTACAAACTGGTGATATTTTAGCAAAACTAATTACAGTTAGTAATGCTCTGGAAGAAGAGGAAATACAGCTAATTGCTTATGGTGTGAATCAAATGATTGAAGTGAAACAACCCGAAATTCCAATGATTTGCAAAAGTACTCCAATAAACACTAATACATTATTTGTTATTAATCATAGTTTGATTGATATCGAAATTGTTGGTGGAAGTTTAAAGTTTCTGGAAAATCCCAGCAATTTTGAAGTTGTGTCTGCGACTGATTCCAAAAATAACAATGTCAATTTAAATCAAAACTTTATCATTCCATCATTGGATACATTTTTTGTGAAATATAATTATGTGCCAATATCTACAAATGAATTTAATAAAATTGAGAATATAACTGATTCATTAGAGATTAGAACAAATTCGCAACAAATTGATTTGCAGAATATTCATTCTGCAATCAAAATAAATCAAATTCAATACTTAAGGGAAACATATTCAACAATAAATTCAAGCGATTATTTTAAGATAATTCCATCTGAAAAAATGATTTCGGATTCAATTTCTTACAAATTATTCATTAAATCAGGTACTTTTTTGGAATATGTTAATGCTGATACATTAATAATAACAATAGAATATGAAAAGAACTTTTTGGCATTATTTAAGAATAATGAGCAACCTAAAATCCGTATTGGTGATGGCTTACCGATTAGTTGGAATATTATTAGTTATTCTGTGAATTTAAATCAAAATACAAATATTGAAAAATTGCAAATAGTTCTTGCTGGAGACGAGCCGATTAAAACTGATAATTCTTTGGGGCTATTGCAACTTAACTTTTATCCATTTTATCCGTATTATCGTAATGATAATAATCAACTAATGATAAAAGCAAGTAAAGTTGAGATTAAACATACAATTGAACCAAATGATAAATGCGTCACTTTTCAATCCGAAAGATCTACTTATGCTGAACTTGCCGAAACTTGTGTTGATGAATTAAGAAATGTAATAATTAACGATTTTGATTATGGAATTACTTCTATCAATCCCAATCCAATTGACATAAATAGTGCTTTCTCATTTAGTGTGCCATTCAACCAATTTGTTAATATTGAACTATTCGATGTTAGTGGAAAAAAGATTATCACTCTATTGAATTCAAAATTACAACCGGGAAATTATACTTTAAGGTTGCCTTACGAAAAAATTGAAAATGGAACGTTCTTCATTAACTTTGACGCTGGAGAATACAAAAACACTATTTCTTTTATAAAATAAACTGAATTTAATTCAGTTGTTAGTAAATTTTGGTCTATTGCATATAAAATTTTCTTAATTTTGTAGATTATACTTTTCATTAAATTAATATTTGTAAATAAAAATGGAAAAACAGAGAACAATTAAAAAATCAATAAATTTATCAGGAATAGGACTTCATACTGGAAATCAATCTACAATTACATTCCATCCAGCTGAACCAAATTTCGGTTATAAATTTGTTAGAACAGATTTAGAGGAAAAAGTTGTAATACCTGCATTAGTAGATTATGTAGTGGATTTATCCAGAGGTACTACTTTAGGTATAGGTGAAGCTAAGGTGCATACCGTAGAGCACGTTTTAGCTGCACTTGCCGGCTTGCAAATAGATAATTGTTTGATTGAATTATCTGCAAATGAACCACCTGTATTTGATGGAAGTTCCATTCATTATGTTAATGCATTATTGGAAGCAGGCATCGATGAACAAGATGCTGAAAGAGAATACTTTTATGTTGACGAAACAATTAATTATAAAAATGAAGAACGATTTGTTGAGATTGTTGCACTTCCATTAAATGATTATCGCTTAACAGTGATGGTTGATTATTTTAATCCTGCCTTAGGTAGCCAACATACAGGATTATTTGATTTACAAAAAGAATTTGCTGAGGAATTTGCTCCTGCAAGAACTTTTTGCTTCCTAAATGAAGTCGAGATACTATATAAAAATGGCTTGATAAAAGGTGGAAGTCTCGAAAGTGCCTTAGTAATTGTTGATGAAGATTTATCCGAGAATGAATTATCAAGTTTAGCTACAATGTTAAATTTGGATACCAAACCTTTTGTTGGAAAGAATGGATACTTAAACAATACTGAACTAAGATTTAAGAACGAACCCGCTCGTCACAAGCTTTTAGATTTGATTGGTGATTTAACATTAATTGGAGTTCCAATTAAAGCACAAGTATTAGCAGCACGTCCAGGGCATGCAGCTAATTACGAATTTAGCAAACTTGTAAGGAAATCCTATCTTGCACAGAAGAAATTATCAAAGATTAAGCCCACAAGAAGAGCAGCAAAGGAATTCAATATCGAGCAAATTATGAATTTCTTACCACATCGCTATCCATTTTTACTAATTGATAGAATCTTAGAAGTTGAAAAAGATCTAACCAGAATTATTGCTTTAAAGAATGTAACAATGAACGAGGAATTCTTTTTGGGTCATTTTCCAGGTAAACCTGTAATGCCAGGAGTTTTGATAATTGAAGCATTGGCACAAGCTGGCGGAGTTCTGATTTTCAATAAATTAGAAAATCCACGTCAGAAATTAGCCTTTTTCTCACAAATCAATAATGCAAAATTTAGAAAACCTGTTGTTCCAGGTGACCAATTAGTATTAGATTTACAATTAATAAAATCAAAATTTGGAATATATTATTTCAATGCAACTGCTTATGTTGACCAGCAAGTAGTAGCTGAAGCTGAATTACAAGCAGCAGTAGTGGATAGGGAAGATTATGGAAGGAGTAAGAATACACCCAACAGCAATAGTTTCGCCAATGGCTCAATTAGGAGTTAATGTGGAGATTGGACCTTTTACAGTAGTAAATGATGATGTTGAAATTGGAGATAATACAATAATTGGCACAAGTAATTATATCGATTCGGGTTCGCGAATTGGTAAAAATTGCAATATTTTCCACCACACAATAATCGGAACTGATCCTCAAGATATAAAGTATAATGGTGAAAAAACTTATGTGAGTATAGGCGATAACAACAAAATTCGTGAATTTGTTACTATTAATCGAGGGACGACAGAATCATATATGACCAAAGTCGGTAATGATAATTTGATTTTGGAATATTGCCATATTGCTCATGATTGTCAAGTTGGAAATAATACAATTTTCTCCAATACGGCACAATTAGCAGGTCACGTGCAAGTTGGAGATTGGGTGATAATTGGTGGATTTGGCAAAGTTCATCAATTTACAAAAATTGGCAAGCACGCCTTTATCGGTGGTGATACCAAAATAGTTAAAGATGTTGTTCCTTATGCGATTGTATCGGGAGCAGATCCAAAGTATGATGGGGTGAATTTAGTTGGTCTTAGAAGAAGAGGCTTTACTAATGATCAAATCTTTGAGATTAGCAATTTTTACAAGTCATTATTTCATTCTGGATTGAATGTTTCTGATTTTATTAAAAAATACATCACAGAGAATGCAAATATTCCCGAATTAATCGTGGAAATAATTGAATTTATTAACACTTCTGAACGTGGAATATACTTGGCTTAATTGGTTGCCAAATTTCCAATTTTTTTCAACATCATATATAATTTAGTTAATGGCAAGCCTACTACATTGTAGTAGCAGCCATTAATTTTGCTTACAAATACCGCTCCAAAGTCATCTTGAATACCATAAGCACCTGCTTTGTCCATTGGAGAGCCTGTATCAATATATGCAAGCACTTCGTTTTCTTCTAATTGCCGAAAAGTAACATCTGTTTTTTCGAAGTCAAGTGTATAGTCTAAGGAATTAGGGTCGTAAATAGCAATACCTGTATATACTTGATGAGTATTGTCTGATAATTTCATCAGAATGCTATAAGCATCTATTTTATCTATAGGTTTCGTTAGTAATTCTCCTTTTAGGAAAACTAATGTATCTGCTGCAATAATTGTTTTATCCGAAAATTTTTTGCTAATTTCCATAGCTTTTTTGCGAGCTAATTCCATCACAATTTTTTCAGGTTCATTTGAAACAAAATCATCTTCATTGATGTTTGCAATTTCAGTTGTAAATTTTATCCCAAGCAAGTTAAGCAATAATCTTCGTCTTGGAGATGCAGAAGCAAGGATAACTTCATTTTTTATATTTAATAAGTTCGGTAAGTATATCATAATCGTTAATTATTCTTAATTTTGTTTTATTGAAAATGAGAAAATACAAAATTATGAATAAAATTAAACTTGCCGCATTTGCTTCTCATTCTGGTTCAAATTTACAAGCAATTATTGACAATATTCAGAATGGCAAACTAAATGCCGAGCTTGTAGCTGTCATTTCCAATAATTCAACTGCTTACGCATTGGAAAGAGCAAGATTAGCAAATATTGATACTTTTCACATTAGTAGTAAAACTCATCCAAACGAAATCGACTATTTAAACACAATTCTTAATATTCTTGAATCCAAAAAAGTTGATTTCATTATTCTTGCAGGATATATGAAGCCAATTCCAGCAGAGATAATCAACAAGTATTACAATAGAATACTTAATATTCATCCAGCTTTGTTACCAAAATTCGGGGGAAGCGGAATGTATGGAATGAATGTACATAAGGCAGTGATTGAAAGCAAGGAAAAGATAAGTGGAGCGACTGTTCATATTGTTGACGAAAAATATGACAATGGAAAAATATTATATCAAGAATCCGTGAATGTTGATGAAAACGATACTCCCGAAACTCTTGCAGAAAAAGTCTTACAAATAGAGCATAAGATTTACTCCAAAGTAATTAAATTAATTTCTGAAGGAAAGATAGTTTTATAAAAAATGCAGAAAAGCTTAAAAATATTAATTCTTGTTCTATTTTCCTTGATTTATTTATCTTGTGAAAATGAAAACAATAAAAGATCTTCCGAAAAGGAAGAACTAAACCAAGAACTTAAGTTTTCACCCAAGTTCAAGGTTGAAAATTGTTATGACAATGACTTTAATCTTAGCTTTGATATTCTGGAAGATTTGCAAATTCGATATTATGATTTTGAAAATAAATTGTTGTTTTTTAATAGCAAAAAAACATCTGATTCAATTTTTTACGCTAATACAACGATTGACACTTCTTTTTTTGCAAATATAACAAGCACAGAATTCCCAGATAAAGTATATATTGGCACTTTTTTCCCAACCAAACATAAAAAAGTAGGATTGACTTTCATTTCTATTTATTCTTTTTCAAAAGATGAAGAGAAGTATGAAAATTCATTTAACTCTTTCTATTTATTAGATAATTCAACTTTTATAAATTGTGAAGTTATTGGACAAATGATTAATGGAAAAGATTGTATTATTGCATCTTATTACGAAGGTTCGGGAAACTTCCTTGAATTTGATATAATTGGAAAACTAACTAACAAAATCCAAGAAATTACACCAGATTTGACTCCAATTGATGATGGTGAAATTTGGATAGACTCAGGCAAAGTCTTCCTTTTGGAAAGTTTAACAGCAAAATTAATAAATTGGAATGAAAAAAACAAAAAATTGGAAATAATGCAATTAGATTCAATTCCAATTTTCAATTACAGAACTGGTGATAAAATAATCAATTTTGATTATTCAAATAATGAAATCAAATCTAAATATAAAATAGTCGTTCTGGATTGGACGAGCATTATTCACTTAAATTCAAAAAATATTCCCTTTGACTTTTATTCGCGCATTCAATACGACTCGGAGTTTTTTGAAAAGAAATTCAATCAATTAATTCCAAAAAGAAAGGGAGTAACCACTTTATTATTGCTCGATGATTCGTTTGGTATTTTATATGAAAAGATAAAAATTATAATAAATTAAATTATAAGATAAAACAATGGCTTTCACATTTTTTTTCAGAGATAGACACACATTAGAGCATTTTGCAAGATTAGTAACTCAAGATATTAATAATAAATCAGAAGTGAAAATTTGGGATGCAGGCTGTGCTATGGGGCAAGAACCCTACACTTTATTGATTATTTTAGCAGAAATGTTAAGTTCCGATGATTACAAAAAAATCAAAGTAATTGCAACAGACATTGATGAAAATAGTCTATTTCATTCAGTAATCAATTCAGGTATTTATCCATACGATCAACTTTCGAGGTTGCCCGAGGGTATTTTAGAAAAATACTTCACAAAATTAGGTGAAGATGAATATAAACTTTCGGATAAAATATTGAATTCGTTGTCTTTTACAAAACAAGATTTACTTGAATTAGTACCAATTGACAACCATTTTGATGGGATTATTTGTAAGAATGTGCTTTTACACTTTACTCCACAACAACAAATTGATGTTTTAAAAATGTATAATAACTCACTAAATAATATAGGATATTTAGTTACTGAACAAACACAAGCACTACCAAGCGAAGTTTCTCACAAGTTTGAAAAAGTTTTATCTGATGCTAATATATATTTGAAAAAATAATGAGAGTTTTTACTTTAAAGAAACCACCAACAGAATACTCGTCAAATGTGTATTACATTTTAGGTGATTGGAACACAATCCCTGACAAAAATACATTGATTGATGTTGGACCAAATGATTATATCTTGCCTGAATTAGCAACTTTTAATAGTGGTGTTGGAAAAAAGAAACTTGAAAATATCGTTCTAACCCACGAACATTTTGACCATGCAGCTGGGCTTAAATATCTGATACCTTTATATAATCCCAAAGTGTATGGCTTTTCGCATAGTTTAATGAATGTGGAACCTTTCGTTGATAATATGAAAGTTCAAATTGGTGATAGATCGGCAACCTTAATTCACACCCCCGGGCATTCAAATGATTCTATTGGGATTTATGTGGAAGAAGAAGGTGTATTGTTTTCGGGCGACACATTGCTTTCAATTAATACTTATGGTGATACTTATACTTTAGATTTTTTACATACAATTCAGAAAATTTTTGATTTAGACTTGAAAATTATTTATCCTGGTCATGGCGATCCAATCATAAATAACATAAAGGAAATGCTAACTACTACATTGAAGATTGTTTCAGATAGCAAAATCATTAGTTAAGAGTTTATCTAATAAGTCCAAAATATTTCAAAATTGTCATTCCCGTGCAAACGGGAATCTACTACTATAGAGGATTTATGGTTTTCCACTTTTGTGGGAATGACAACAAAGATGACTTATAAGACAACCTCTTTTGCAAGAAATAAGTATTTTTCTATCTTAATTGTTTTATGAATTAATAAGAATTTCATAAATTTGTAACTATTTTAATTATTAGATTGTATAAACATATTGTATTTATAAAGGAAGAACTAAATGAGAGATAAAATTATATATTCGTTTTCTTTTATATTTTTGCTGATTTTTGTATCATCAAATTTATTTGCTTATGATAAAAATTATTATGATGACAGAGTTGTTATTCGGTTGAAATCTGGTTATGAGAATCCTCAGCACATATTAAATCAAATACAAATAGATTTGAATTCTCAGATTATGCGAGTATTACCCGAAGAAAAAAGTTTAACACATAATTCCAAACTTTTTTTTCAATTGCAATCTACAAATTTGAATTACAACAAAATTATTGATGCAGAAAAACCTCTTTTAAATAGTTTTATCATAAAGTTTGAGTATTCAATCAATCCCAAAGAACTTTGTAAAAAGTTAAAGCTAAAATACGATTTCATTGAGCTTGCCGAACCAATTTACAAATACCAAGTTCAAGCCTATTCTCCAAATGACACTTACTTTGATTCGCAAACAACATTAGAAAAAATCAAAGCCACAGATGCATGGGAAATATGGAAAGGTGATGAAAATACTATTGTTGGCGTTAGTGATAATGGTGTTTATCAAGCTCACGAAGATTTATCAACTAACTTATGGAATAATTCAAGTGAATTACCTAATAATAATGTAGATGATGATCACAATGGATATATTGATGATTTTAATGGCTATAATTTTAATGGTAGCAAAGAAACTCAAGGATATGGAAAGACTTTTGCGAATTTAGACCACGGGACTCAAGTTGCAGGAATAATCGGAGCAAAATTTAACAACTCAAAAGGAGTTGCTGGAATTTCTGGAAATTGTAAAATATTCCCGATAAAAATCTCAACTGATGATGGTAAAACTTTGGAATATGCAAACGAATCTATCATCTTTGCAGCAACACATAAATTCAAAGTGCTTAATCTAAGCTGGGGAGGACCCAGAGCATTCTCAGAATACGAACAATCACTAATTGACTATGCAGTTGCTAATGATGTTGCAATTGTCGCTGCTGGTGGCAATATTGGCACAAATGGAGGCACTCGCTACGATACTTACTACCCAGGTGGATATTTTGGAGTATTAGGTGTCGGTGAAGTTGATGAGTGGGATGGAGTAACGGAAACTACAAGTTCCTTAGGTACATCTGTTGCAATTATGGCACCAGGAACTGGAAATTTTACAACGAACAACAAAGGTTCATATAGTTATGTAGGTGAAGGAACTTCTTATGCTACTCCAGTTATTTCGGGTGCTGTTGCGTTGGCAAGAAGTAAATATCCAAATTTAGCTGCAATTCAATCATTAGAGTTTGTTCGTCAATGTGTTGATAATATTATTGCAGATAATTCGAACAATTCAGATAAAGAATTAATACCAGGAAGAATCAATCTTTTGAAAGTAGTAAGCACTAATCCTTTTTCTATTCCTGCAATAAAGCCAATAAAATTTAAATATTATGATATTGACAACAATCTTAAGGATAGATTTCAAATCGGCGATACTATAAAGTTGAAAATTGATGTAAAAAACTATCTTGGAATGGGCAAAGATTTGAATTTCAAACTAAAAAAAGCCTACGATCCATCAAATTCAATCAATATTATTGTTGATGCAAAACAATTAGGTTTAATAAACTCAAACGAAGAAGCAGAGATAGGCGAATTTGTGTTTGTAATTAACAAAGATAATTCAAATAAAATTATCTTTAAAATTGAAATATCAAATTCAAATGGATATTCAGATATGTTTAAATTTGAATTTATTCCTATTCGGACATTTGCGACTTTCGAAAACGAAAATTTACGGTTTTCTATGAGCGATATTGGTGATTTCGGTTTTATCGAAATTGGAAATATCTCGGAAGGTGCTGGATTTACAATCAAAGGGCAAAGCAATCAATTATATGGTCAATCTGGATTAATGGTTTCCGAAAACAACGAAAAACTTGCTTCATTCTTTAACGAAAGTTTTAAGGTAGAAAAAAAGTTTATTTCTCCCGAAAGTAATAAATCAATTATAACTGATTCTTACTCAAATTCATCAAATAAAATCGGATTGGAAATTACTCAAGAAGTATCTTTTGTAATGCCTAAGATAGTAGAAATTGATTTGAATTTAAAAAATACTTCAAGTTCTGAACTTAATAATTTATCTGTGGGCTACTTTTTTGACTGGGATATAAATGACAAGCCAGATTCGAACTATGCTGAATTATTCACTGAAATTGAAAGTTTACCAGTTTCAAAGAGTTTTGCAGGTATTG
>DYPF01000183.1 GCA_020720105.1 Chloroherpeton thalassium | reverse complement strand
CCTGTAATGATTCTCAATATTTTCAATTTGAATGTTAAATTTATTGGCAAATTCTTTCTGAAATGATTCGTTGTTTTGGGTAGCACTATCAATCTTTTGATCAAGATTCTCTTGAAAATGACTAAAACTATATTCTGAAGAATCCCTCATCATAGAAAAATTTTTTTCATTTTCTTGAATTATGCTGGAAAATCTTTCGGTCAAAACTTTAAGTTCTTTATCATGTGATAAAATAACTGCAGAGAATGAAGATGTTCGTACCATCAACTCTTGAATATCAACAAGCGCATCACTAAAATTTTTAATAGCACCAACTTGAGTTTCTAAACCCTGAATAACTTCATCCAATTTGTTTAAATCCGCCATTTGTTCTCCATATCACCGCATATATTTTTTATTTTGTGAGAATAGCTGTCTAATATAACGGCCAGCGAATAATCATCATTTAACTCTTCGTACAAAGTTCCCGCTAAGCTTGTATCAAAATTAACAAGCAAAGCCTTTGAGAGGGTTTTTCTTTGTGGGTCATCCATCTCTTTTCCAATTCTTAAAATATTTTCTAAAATTTCATTTTGCAGTTCTTCCTCATAATTTCTTACTTTGGCAAGTGACGCTTCCATCCGCTTTCTGCCATCTGTATTCTCGTAATCATCGAGCAAAATTCTGATTAGGCCGCTAATCATATCTAATCCAGGATTTTGCATATAACTTTCAAGAAATCTGCTCAGTTGATCTTTAAAATGCAATTGTTGTCGGTGTAATATAAAAGAATTATCTTTATCATCATAAAATAAACAAAACCATTTCTTAATATCTGTTGGGTTCTCAGCTATATACTGAAGAACATAGCTTGACTCATTAAACCTGAAATAACTTTCTAAGCTTTCTTTGAACTGCTCTTTTGTCTTTATTGAGGAAATTAATTCTGTACATATTTCGTAAACGTTTTTAAGCGATTGTTTTCTATTGTAAACAAAATGTTCATATGACCAGATCAATAATACTAAAATATGCTTTTCAAATTCATTAAATTTGCTCGCATTTTTTTTCAAAATTATATGATATCTAGTAGATGGATCATCTGCCAATCCATCTAAGGAAAAATCAGTCTCATATTTATGAATGACCTTATAAATAGACTTTATGATACTGTCATTGTTATGTTGTGTATTTACCTCGATGGAAAAGATTCCTTTATTGAAGAAATTTTCAATGGTCCAATCTTTAACAATACCCAATTGATACAATCGATAAATAACCTTCTCAACCTTCGCTTTGTCTATTCCAATATCCTTTCCATAGACCGTAACTAACTCTTTTTTTCCTGTACAATAAAGTGCATAAGTTTTCTTGATTAATAAATACTCATCATTGATGGTATCCAAATTACTTGTGAGCATAAAAAGATTGGTATTTAAATCGCCTTTCAGTCCTTTAGAGACCTGTTGTATGTCAGAAAGATTTGATTGCGGGTCCCATAATGTCTCCAGAGCTCTTTTTTTGTCAGGAGACTCTTTTGTAAGCAATACAAGGCACTTGGCTTGTTGACTATCAAACTTCTGTTTGTCTCGCGCAGCCCTACCAGCTTCTTGGTACAGTGATTCCATTGAAGAAGGTAGCCCGTAATGAATTGTATAATGGATATTTCCTTTATTAATACCCATCCCAAATGCTTTAGTAGCCACTAATAATGATGATTTGTTGTCTTTAAATTGATTTTGAACTGTACGTTTAAAGGATTCAAAATTATTTTTTTCCTCTATTGAAAGCGCCTTCGGCGGACTACCACAATAATATAAAATCTCATTGTTAAAGGTTGTTGAGAGAGTATTCGAGACTGAAAAACAACCTCTACCTCCGTTCACTGTTTGTGTGAAAATCAAACCACAAACAGTATCGGAGGCTCTATTTTCAAATATCTTCCATTCATCGTCAAAATCCTTCAGTGTTCTAATGAGAGCATTTCCTTTATTGCCATTATCATCTTGAACGTCAAAATCGAGTTCTTTCCGAGTATAGTTTAGGGGTGTTTTAACATCTAATTGGTCAATATTAAATTCAGTTTGAATATCCTTCAATACATTGACTGATGCAGTCGCTGTAAGCCCAATATAGACTGTCGTTGGTGCAAATTTATGAATTGTATTGGATAAATTCAAATAAGAAGTTCTAAAGTCATGCCCCCATTCTGACAAGCAATGAACTTCATCAATAATGGCATATCCAAAGTGGAGATATGTGTTAATTTTTGCAAATTCATTACGAAAGGCCTTTGTTTGAAATCGCTCAGGGGAGATGAAGATAAAAAAATATTTTCCTGATGAAAATTCTTTTGTGACAAAGCTTTTGTCAGAAGCGTCCATCTCGCTTGAAATGTAATTCGTACGGCTAATCAGGATAGAATCTAAATCAGCTTTTTGATCGTACATTAAAGATTTTATAGGACAAACCACGAAGCTAACCGCTGGTTGCAACAGAGCACACATTTGATAGCATACAGACTTGCCACTTCCTGTAGGCAATAGACCAATAGTATCATTGCCACTAAGAGCATTAGCAATAATTGCAAACTGTCCTTCGTTGAAATCTAAATTGGAAGTGTCTTGTAGGAAAATATTTTCCAAGAAATAAAGAAGACTTACGTAATCAGATTTTCCTTTTTCTAAATTTAGTTTGTAATTTAAGGGGGAGGTGGTGCAAATCTGGAAAAAATCGTAGGGTTTGATTGAAACAAAGGATGGAGTAGTTCCTGTACTATGTTTGAATAATTGATATGTGTCTAAATAATGTGTTCTTACAAAAACAACATTGGTGTGAGTCTGGAACTCATCCGTATATCTTTTCAATAAACTAAAATCTAATTTAATACTGTTTATATTACTTGAAAAAGTACTGATAGGATTAACATATGTGATCTTATATTCGGGTTTTTTGAAAGAAATTTTCTGTAATTGATATAGGTTTTCTAACCATAGAAATAAATCTTCAATGGCAATTTCTACAAAATTTTTGACATCATGAAGCTTAATCTCAAACTCCCATTTTCCTGAAATTTGGAGCATCTGATTCTCAAGCATTTCAATCATTAGTAGTTGCATTCTTATTACGGAAGAAGCGATGAGCCTTTTATCCTCCAAATCAGTCTCATTTAGGAATGCTGTTGAGTAGTCCCCTATTGTTAAATGTTTCTGGTTTTGTTTGTTATGTAAAAGCTGGTTTGAATAAGCAGTTTCTATTCTTTTAATAATTTGAGCTATTTTAAGGAGAAAGCTTTCATTCTCCAATTCAACCTCTTCAGAGGATATTCTGAAAACCTCTACACCATATTTTCTTAGATAATTATCTCTACGCGAATCAATCTCATCTGTATCTTTATGTTGTGACCCATCAACTTCTATAACTAAATTAGCTTGAGGTAGGTAGAAATCTACACAACTTTGATCGAATTCATCTCTCTCAACTCTAACAATTTCTTTAATTGGTACTTCTGGTAAGAGGAGTTGTTGAATAAATTCATAACCTTTAAAATAATTAGGTATTGAAACCTCTAAAAATTTTACAGCTGGGAAATTATCTTTTGGGACAAAGCCTTTAACTGTTCGCCTCCATATTGGAGGTTCTTTATCAATTAGTGCAACTGGGTCATTAAAATTATATTCTTTATGCAATGCCCCTAAGTGGGATTGCAGGAATTTCGACATTAAAGTTGGGACTCCCCGCTGTAGCAGATTCTTAAGAATATACAAACCTGGGAGATAGGCAGATAAAGCGGTTTCAAATTTTATCGAATTTGAAATTAAATTTTGGATGACAAAATTGTGATTGGTGTTGGAATAATTAGCAGTAAAATTTTTGTTATAAAATTTATTAGAAGATATCTCTGATTGATTTATTTTGAGGAGTTGCTTAAGGAGATTTTCGTTCTGTTTTTCTTTTTCAGCAGAATATTTTCCTGAAAAATAAGTTCTTACTAGTGTAAGGATTATGCATTTAATTTGGGGGAATTCGTTGTGAATGGCCCTTGAAATTTCCCTTGTAGTTGCACCGGAAGTATAAACATCATCAATAATTAGAATTGTGGAATCTTGAAGTAAGTGTTTGTTTGAAATTGTTTGATCAAGGAAATATTTTCCATGAATCTCTTTTTCCCTCTCCGCCTGAGTAAGTGAAGTTGATTTTTTAGAAATAGATTTTTTCTTTAAAAGTTGTGGGATATAGAGCGAATTTAATTCGGTAGAAATAGTTTGGGCAATATAGCTAAGCGGAACAGAATTATTATCACCAGAAAGTTCCCTGTGCCCTAGAGCTCTTACAATGAAATTTATCTTAGGCAAGAGATGTATATTATATTTTAGAACCGCGTTCCACTCATCGATGACTTTTTGTTTATTGGATTTAAAGTCCAAAATCTTGCTTTTTACGGGACCTTGATAGTATCCAAGATAATATAAGTTTCCATCTGTTTTTAGTAACAAAGGAGTCTCGACTTGTTCTATAAATTCGTTTAATGATCCAAGCAAATCCTCATTATGTAAGGAAAAAAAATCATTATTACCCTTTGAAAACGTCCCCCATGGTACTGCTGCAAATGAGATACCAGCATTAGTCGAAGTAAAGTAATCGAGATCCTCGTTACCAACAAAAACGACTTCGTCTTTATTAAGTGAAAATTGATTAAGAACTTTATTGATGCCGTCAGGATTTGGTTTGTGTTGTTTTACATCGTGGTAACCCACAATGTAATCAACGTTGATGCTAAAGTATTTAATTGCATTAAGAAGGTATTGTTTCGGAGCGTTAGAAACAATGGCTACCAAAATTCCTTTCGTGCGAAGTTTGTTGATAACATCAATTATTCCACTATAAGCTACACAGTTTTTTATAGCTTCTTGAATGGTATCCCATGCTTTTGCGTTTCGTAAATCTTGAATGGAAGTTGTATTGACAATCGTATTGTCAAAATCAAAAATTACACACTTAATCAATGAGTTTGGTCCTCATTTAAGGTTGTGAACGACAATTCCTCTTCTTTTTGCTTCAGTAATGAGATTACTTTTGGATAAACGTCTTTCGTATAAGGAATAGCACTCCCATTCGTAATCAATTTTTCAATGCCTTCTATCTGTTTGCAAGATGGATAATTCAATTTTGATATGTCAGGACAAAAAAGCAGTCTTTTTTCACTTAATGCATGCTTGACTGAATGCATTGTTCCTCCATTTAAACTTGTTTCAATTGCAAAAACGCCTAAGGAAAGACCACTTT
>DYPF01000535.1 GCA_020720105.1 Chloroherpeton thalassium | reverse complement strand
ATTTTGGGCTTCGCTATGCTTCTGTTGAACTAACATTTATTGAAAGTAAACCAGTAGTAACAGATTTTTATGATGAAAAATTAGGAAAGGAGACCGGGTTAGAAATTGGTGATATAATTTCAGCTATCAATAATCAACCCATTGAAGAAATAGTAAAAGAGAGGATGAAATATGCTCCTGCTTCAAATTACTCGACCAAACTAAGAGACATTGCAACCAATCTATTAAGAACAAATGACTCCACAATTAATATTGAATTTATCAGGTTTGACAGAAGAGAAAGCAAGACTTTAAGTACCTATTCTTCAAAAGAAATTAATATATACAGTAAATATCAGTTTGCCGATACATGCTTCAAATTGATAAATAAAGACATTGCCTATATAAATAATGGTTTTCTTAAAAGGCAATACCTTCCTAAAATTTGGGAAGAAATAGAAAATACTAAAGGGCTAATTATCGACATTAGAAATTATCCTTCCGATTTTCCTATCTATGATTTGAGTAGTTATTTAATGCCCAAAAGCACCCCTTTTGTTAAATTCACTAACGGTAGTATTGAAAAACCGGGGCTTTTCACTTTTTCCAAATCATTAAACGTAGGAAAGAAAAACAAAAATTATTATAAAGGGAAAGTCGTAATTTTAATAAATGAAATTTCACAAAGTTCTGCTGAATTTCATACAATGGCCTATCGGGTTAATCCAAACTCAACTGTGATTGGTTCTACAACAGCAGGTGCAGACGGTAATGTGTCACAATTCAACTTGCCAGGTGGGATAAGTACAATGATTAGTGGAATTGGTCTTTACTATCCTGACGGAAAAGAAACACAAAGAATTGGAATTGTACCAGACATTGAACTTAAACCAACAATTCAAGGCATAAAAGAAGGTAGAGACGAATTAATGGAAAAGGCAATAGAAATTATCAATGGACAATAGAAAGACGGTTAGTAACATTCCCCCGAATAACTGAAAAGCCCAGCAAAAAGCCCCGTAACAGCAAAAAGCTACTGGGCTTTTTGGTATA
>DYPF01000012.1:19494-29190 GCA_020720105.1 Chloroherpeton thalassium | reverse complement strand
AAAGTGCTGTAAAGCGGCTTGGTGATCCTAAGGGGATTCGAACCCCTACTGCCAGCGTGAAAGGCTGGTGACCTAACCATTAGTCTATAGGACCGATTTTCAAAAAACTAGAATACAAAATTACGAAATTTTTAAAAACTGACAAAACTTTTTGCTATTTTTTAAGAAATTTTCATAATTTTGATTTTCTGATTCTTGAGGTTTTGAAATGTTTGATATAATTGAAAGAAAAAATAGTGAAGCAAAAAATAATGAAGTAAAAATTATTGCTATTACTGGTGGTTTTGGTAGTGGCAAGAGTACAGTGGCTGGTTTTTATGAAAAACAAGGCTATCCAGTGATAAATACCGACTTGTTAGCTAAGGACATTATGACAAATGATTCAATTGTTAAAGTAGAATTAGTTAAAGTCTTTGGAAATAAGATACTTAATGAAAATGGTGAAATAATTTTCCAGCATTTATCAAAACTTGCTTTTGACAATAATGAAAAGAGCAAGGACAATTTGGCAAAATTGAATCAAATTGTCCATCCCCCAACTATTCAGGCTATGATTAATAAAATTGAAGAATATATCAAAGATGGTAAAGAAATTATCTTTGTTGAAAGTGCGTTGATTTATGAATCTGCCCTTGATGAAGGTTTTGACTACATTATTGTTGTTGATGCTAAGGAAGATGTTAGGATGAAGAGAATTAAAGAAAAAATGAAACTCTCCGATGAGGAAATTCGTAATAGAATGAGAGAACAAATTTCCACACAAGTGAAAGTAAATTTGGCAGATTTTGTAATTGAAAATAATACAAATATCGAAAAAACACTCGATAATGCTGCATTTATTCTCGACTTGATTAAAATGGCATAGTTATTTCTTATCGGTATAAATGTGGAAGTTTATTGACATTTTGACAAGTAAAAAATAAAGAAATTGTTAATTTTCTGTTTTCTGTTGAAAAATTTTATAATTTATTTTAAATTATTGTAACTTTTTGCAAAAAAATGTGTTTTATTATATAAAGAATTGTTAAATTTGTTTTTAATTTTTTGGAGGATTACGGGAATAAACTTCTACTTTCTAAATTGATGTAAAAAATGAAAATTAGTTCAAAGAAAAATAATACTAATGACAACACTTCCATTGATAATTCAGTATCAAAGGGAAAGAGTTTATTATTTAAAGAAAATAAAAGCGGGGGCAATATGGAGTTAGTAATGCAAATTGAAAATTTGTTTAGAACTGAAAGAAAGAAGTATTTGGGATTTATTCGCCAAAGAGTCCGTACTCAAGAGGAAGCAGAAGATATTCTGCAAGATGTTTTTGCTAATGTTTTAGCAGCATCGGAAAACATCCAAAAACCAATCGAAAATGTGTCAAGCTGGATTTTTACAGCTGTTCGTAATAGAATTATTGACTCCTACAGAAAGAAAAGAGCAGAAACTTTTTCGGAAATTCAAACTGCCGAACAAGCTGAAGATGGATACGATGTTTTCGAAAATTTTGTAAGTGATTTATATAATACTCCAGATAATGATTTGATGAGAAAAACAATATGGGATTTTGTACAAGAATCATTAGCTGAACTTCCATTGGAACAAAGAGAAGTATTTATTAAAAACGAGCTTGAAGGTATTTCTTTCCGCGAAATGGCAGTAATTACAGGAGTAAACATTAATACTTTACTTGCTCGTAAAAGGTATGCTGTTCTGCATTTGCGTAGACGACTGACTGAATTATATAGCACTATGAACAATAATTAAAAATGATTATAATAAAAGAAAAAAGGTTGCTTCTAACAAAAAGCAACCTTTTTTATTAATATTTGCAATTAATCTTTTCTACGAAATAAAAAAAATTAAATTTCAATTAAATAGAAAACTTATTAAGCATAAAGTATTCCGTTAATCTCTGGAATGTAATTAACTCTATTCAAATACAATCCATTCGGTTTAGCGAAAGTAAAATTATATTCTCTTTTTGGATTTTGCAACATATATTCAATCTTTTCCTTTGATATTTTACCCGCAGAATAATCAATCATCACACCAACAATTGCCCTTACCATACCGTAAAGAAAATGATTCGATTTGATATGGTATTTATAAATATTATCCGCTATTTTGTTCCAATTTGATTCTTCTATAATACAAAAGTTGTTTTTAATATCAGGATTATTTTTGGATAGTGAAGTAAAATCATTTTTACCAAGGAAAATTGGTGCAATTTCGCTTACTTTGTTGAAATCAATTATGCGGTTTTGTTCAGCAATTATCCTTTTGTTGAATACATTCAAATTCCATCCTAAATAATAAACATATTCACGCGAAACAGCATCAAATCGTGAATGGAACTCAAAATCAAGATACTTTGCTTTAACAATTTTTATTGAATTTGGTAAAATTGAATTTAACGCAAAAGCAATTTTTTCTTCGGGAATCAATATCTGCTCGATATTTGCTGAAGCCACTTGACCAAAGCTATGCACTCCAGCATCTGTTCTGCCCGAACCCATAATTGAGATATTTTGTCCTGTAATCTTTTTCCAAGCATTCTGCAAAGATTCTTGAACTGTTGGTGCATTAGGTTGAATTTGCCACCCCGAAAAATCAGTTCCATCATATTCTATCACCATTGCTAAAGTTATCATAAATGTTTTCTTTGTTAATTCGTTAATTGTAAAATATAAAATATTATTATAAAATATTAAATTTAATAAATACAAAAATGAAAAAACTTTTTATTTTAGCGATATTTCTACCATTTTTTGTCCAATTATCTTTGGCAAACAAAATATTAATTCCGATGGATTTAGCACAAAATGACCACTTAAAATCCTACGGAATCGTTTACTGGCATTTATCAACTGGGAATAAGGTTGACTGGCTCTTGAATTATCGAGCAGGATCGTTCTTACTTGAACATAATAATGATTTCATAGCTGAATGTAGAATTCGCGGAGTATCCTTCGAAGTAATTTCAGATTCTGAAGCAGAAAGTATAAAGCAAGACCTTTTGAGCGACAAAGTTAATTCTGATGTAGTTATTTTGGAGAAAGCTCCAAAGATTGGAGTTTATGTAACGCCTGGAATTCAACCTTGGGATGATGCAGTTCGAATGGCATTGGAATATGCCGAAATAAAGTACGAAACTTTATGGGATGAGGAAGTAATCAACGGGAAACTCGCCGAAATTGATTGGCTACACGTTCATCACGAAGATTTCACTGGGCAATACGGCAAGTTCTGGGCAAATTATCGCAATCAACCTTGGTATATTCAACAAGTTCAAATTAATGAGAATATGGCTGGAAAATTAGGATATTCAAAAGTATCAAAAATGAAACTTGATGTAGTACTAAAAATGCGGGAATTTGTGGCAAATGGAAAATATATGTTTGGTATGTGCAGTGCAACAGATACTTGGGATATTGCATTAGCTGCAATCAATACTGATATTTGTGCCGAAATGATGGACGGCGACCCCGCTGACCCTGATGCAAATAACAAATTGGATTTTACTCAAACATTGGTATTTGAGAACTTCAAAGTGAATTTAAATCCTTATGAATATGAATATTCAGATATTGACATTCCAATTGATCCCTATAATTTAAATCCCGATGGTGATTTTTTCACTTTGTTTGACTTCTCGGCAAAATGGGATCCAATTCCAACTATGCTAACACAAAATCATTCTAATGTTATTCGTGGCTTTCTTGGACAAACAACTGGTTACAAAAAGGATTTTATCAAGAAAAATGTTGTAATTATGGGAGAAAAAGAAGGTACAAATGATACAAAATACTTATTAGTTAATTTTGGTAAAGGCTTCTTAGCTTGGTTTGGTGGGCACGATCCCGAAGATTATCAGCATTTTGTTGGCGACCCAGCAACTGACTTAAATTTGCATAAAAATTCACCTGGATATAGGTTGATTTTAAATAATGTGCTTTTCCCCGCAGCAAAGAAAAAGACCCTGAAAACTTAGATTGTTGTAGAATAATAATCTAATTTGAACGAACTGTGAAAAATAAAACTACAGAAATTATAGCCGCTGAGACAATTATTACTGGTTCTATTATTTCATCAAATATGGATTTATTTTTGGTCGGAAATTTTCCTTTGGTAAAAGGATAATTACTATTTTCAATTAATTCTAAATCATTGCTTGTAATTGTATCTGAATATGTAAATTCTTCTTTGTTTAATATATTAATTGATCCATCTTTTTCTTCAAGAAAAACTACAAAATCAAGCGAAATTCTCCGTTGGAAATCTTCAGACTTAAGTTCGAAATATTCAACAGATATATCTTTCATAACAAGTTTTAGTTTAATTGGGCTTTCTGAATCAATTTGGATGTTGCCATCAATTAAATTGTTGATAAAATTATCATTGAAATATTCAAAATTGCTCTTAGTGGATATATTAATCTTATCAATATTTTTTTTGTTCAGAACTTGAATTATTCGAGTGGCAAATTCAGATACCAATGAATCTATTATTGTTTTATTACTTTCGGCAGAAAATGTAATTTGTGGAAAAAACATTAAAATTGCAATAAAAACTGAAAATATTGATAACAGCTCGAAGAAACTTTTCGGTAGAAATCTCATAAATTGAATTTGGACTTAATAGATTGAAAATCCTTGATTAACTGGTCTTCGTTTTCGTAATATCCTGGATTGATCCTAAGAAAAAACGTTCTATATATCCTAATTCTAATTAATCTAATATCATTTTTCTTATTGAATCTGTCTTTAACAAATGTGATTTTTTTAATCTTTTCTCTTGAAATTATTCTTTCACGCCAACGATTTTTGATAATAATATTATCTTCGCTAATTAGAAGTCGTTTCTTTTGATAAATTTGGAAAAGAAGTGAAATAGTAGTAGCCGTTACGATAAAAATTAAAAGGAAAATAACTGGTTTATAAATTGCATCAATAATTTTCGCATCATTAGCAATTTCTTTCACAAAGATAAATAAACTTAATACAACTGCATATAGGCTTAGGGATTTCCAATAATAATCCAATCTGTATTCATAACAATTATTAGTTTTTTCAACTATTTCTTTATTATCGATATTTTCTTTATTGATTACCATTTATTTTCTACTTGATAAATTCTCTAAAATTGTGTTCGCTATAAAATTGGCAGCATTTGGCTTAGCAAAGAATTTTGCTTGCATCTGCATATCAATCAATTTGTTCGTATTGAAAAGCAAATCTAAAACTCTCTGAGCAAAAGCAACTTCGAGCGAATTTTGATTGAATATAACTGCAGCACCTTTCTTCTCAAAGTATTTTGCATTGTATTCTTGTTCATTATTTGATGCAATCACAAGCGGTATTAATATTGAAGGTTTGCCCATAACTGCAATTTCAGATAATGATGAAGCACCCGAGCGTGAAATAACCAAATCAGCGGCAGAATATGCAGTAGGCATATCATCTATAAATTCTGTACATTTCACTGATTCAGGGAACTTAATTTGACTGCAAATATCACTATTTTTACCAGTTTGCCAAATAATTTGTATATTATTTGCTAAAAATTCAGGTAAATTCTCGAGCACGGCATTATTTATTGCCCTTGCACCCAAACTACCACCAAAAACAAGTAAAGTTGGTTTATCGGTCTCAAGTCCAAGTTTTTTCCTTGCTTCAGACTGATTTGGCACATTATTCAAAAATGCAGTTCGCACAGGATTACCAGAGTAAATAATCTTTTTGATTGGCTTATTTGCCAAAAAAGTATGAGTTTCGGGAAATGATGTAAATAAAATTTCTGAATGCTTTGATAAAATTGAAATTGATTTGCCTGGATTGAAGTTTGATTCCATCAAGTAAACTGGAACTTTCTTTTGTGAAGCGGCAATTGCTGGAGGATAACTGATATAAGCTCCAGTAGCAATCAAAGCATCAATTTTAAATTTTGAAATAATGTTTCTGACCAATAATTGACTTTTCAATATCTTGAAGGGAAGTAATAGATTTTTTAAAGAAAAAATATTATGAATTCCGTCAATTTCAATTGGGAAAAATTTGAATCCAAGTTTGTTAACAGTTGTGAATTCGATTTTATCTTTTCTTCCAACAAAAAAGAAATTATTATTTGGATTGATTTTTTGAAGTTCTTCTACAACAGAAATAGCAGGGAATAAATGCCCTCCTGTTCCACCAGCTGCAATTAAGAAATTGTAATTTTCCATAAATTGATTTATAAATCAATACAAATTTAACAAAAAAATCTTTAAAGAAAATTTAATATTCCAAATATGTTCAAAAATATATTTTTTTCCATAATTTTGTAAAATACAATTAATTAAAATGTTTAAATTTATGAGGATATTTATGAAATTATCAACCTTAACACTCGCCTTAGTAATCTTGGCAATTAATTTAACTTTCGCTGCTCCTAAATTGGAAATTGAAGGAGGAAATACTTACAACTGGGGTACGCATAGCTACAAAAAATCTCCATTAAAAGCTGATATTAAACTTAAAAATATTGGAGATGAAAATTTAATTATTAAGGAAGTTAAGCCCGGTTGCGGTTGCACTGCCTCGCCTGTTGATAAAGATACGGTGAAACCCGGTGATTTTGCAACAATGAATGTATCATTAAATACTTCAACTTACACTGGTGATATTACAAAGTCCATCCGCATTTCTACTAACGACCCAAGCAGTCCCGATTCTTACCTTTTCTTGAAAACAAATGTTTATCGTCCTTTGATAGTATTACCAAATAATTATTTAGCTAAAAGCACTATTCCTGTTGGAAAGGAAGAAGTATTTACATTTAAATTGAAAAATCAAACTGAAAAACCAATCAAAATTGATTCATTAAAAATAACTCCATCCGAAGCAATAACTTCCGTTAAAGAAGGAACTGTTTTAGAACCAAATAAAGAACAAGAATTTACAATTTCAGTAACTGTCAAAGAAAAAGGTAGATTAAGTGGTTCTTTAAAATTATTGACCAACAATCCCGATGCTGGCGATGTTGTTTTGTATTTCTATGGCAATGTTGTTGCTGATGAACCCGTACCCGAACCAGCATTAGAGAAAAAATAAATGGCAAAAGCTATAATTATTACAATTGGTGATGAATTACTAATTGGACAAATCATAAACACTAATGCTGCTTGGCTTGGTGCTGAATTGACTAATATTGGCGTTGAAGTTGTGAGGCATTTGGTTATTTCTGATAATCCAAACGATATTTTTAATTCAATTAAAAAGTCATTGACCGAATCTGATATTGTAATTACTACTGGTGGACTCGGACCAACTGTTGATGATAGAACAAAGCAGACTATTTGTGATGTGTTCGAGGATAAACTTGTTTTCCATCAGCCTTCGTTTGACAATATAATTAGGCTGTTTAAGATTCGCAATAGGGAAGTAACCGAAAGAAATCGACTTCAAGCATATATTCCAAGTAAGACAACTGCATTAACCAATTTGTATGGTACAGCACCAGGGATTATGTTTAATGAAAATGGAAAGGTGTTTTTTGCAACTCCCGGCGTTCCAATTGAAATGAAATCTCTCGTTAAAAATTCTATTGCTCCGATATTGCAAGATTATATCCAAACCAATAATCAACCTGTTGTTCTCTATCGCACTTTTAATGCGGTCAATATTTTCGAAACACAACTTGAGAGCTTGATTAGTGATGTGAATATCTTATTAGACGCTGATTCTTCAATTGCTTTTTTACCTAATTATAATGGTGTAAGATTGCGATTTGGAACTCGTAAATCTACATTTGAATTAGCTAAAGAGAAATTAGAGGAATATGCAAAAGTTGTTTATAAAAAAGCAAGTGATTTTATTATTTCTGAAGGCGACTACAACTTGATTGCTGAGGTTGCTAATTTATTAATTAAACACAAAAAGAATGTTGCAGTTGCAGAATCTTGTACTGGCGGAGGATTAGGGTTTGAATTTACCAAACTCCCAGGATCGTCTGCTTATTTTGTCGGTGGTGTGATTGCTTATTCCAACGAAATAAAAATGAAGGTGCTTAATGTTAGCTCGGAAACTCTAAATAATTACGGTGCTGTCAGTGAACAAACTGCTTCAGAGATGGCAAATAATGTGCGGCATTTATTTAATACTGATTTTGGTGTATCAATAACTGGTATTGCTGGTCCTGATGGTGGTTCTCCCGAAAAACCCGTTGGAACTATTTGCTTTGGAATTTCATCAAAATCATTTACACATACTTTTACCTTCAACTTTGGTGAACATAGAGATGTGAATAGATATCGCTCTATTGAGAAAGCAATTTTATTGCTAATTGATGAATTAAATACTTTAAATTAAAACAATAAAACAAACTTTTTTATTAATAAAATTAAGGAAATATTATGGGAACTGTAATTTTATCAGCCAAAAGAACTGCAATCGGAACTTTTATGGGTGCTTTATCAAATTTTACTGCACCTCAACTTGGTTCTGTTGTGATTAAAGATGCTATTGCTGCAGCAAATGTTAATATAAACGATATTAACGAAGTTATAATGGGAAATGTTTTGCAAGGTGGCGTAGGTCAAGCTCCTGCTCGTCAAGCTTCAATTTATGCTGGGCTTCCTGTTAGTGTGGAATGTATGACTATAAATAAAGTTTGCGGAAGTGGATTGAAAGCTGTTATGCTTGCCGATCAAGCTATTAAGGTAAATGATGCACAAGTTATTGTCGCAGGTGGCATGGAATCTATGACAAATGCACCTTATTTTATTAAAAAAGGTCGCACTGGTTTTAGAATGGGAAATGGTGAGTTAATAGATATGATGATCCACGATGGATTGTGGGACATCTATAATAATTTCCACATGGGTAATGCTGGAGAGCTCGCTGCTGATAAATTTAATATAACTCGTGAAGAGCAAGATGAATATGCAGTTATGAGTTATAAAAGAGCTCTAAATGCACAAGCTTATGGGTATTATAATAATGAAATTTCCCCAGTAGAAATCCCAGGTAAAGGTGGTGTAACTATTTTTGATAAAGATGAAGAACCAGGCAAAGTTAATTTTGATAAAATTACTTCTCTTAAACCTCCATTTAAAGCAGGTGGAACGGTAACTGCTGCAAATGCTTCGTCAATTAATGATGGTGCTGCTGCTTTAGTTGTTTCTTCAGAAGAATATGCTGCTCAAAATAATCACAAACCTATTGCTAAAGTTATCGCCTCTGTATCTTATGCTCACGAACCCGAATGGTTTACGACTGCTCCTGCTTTTGCAATTCAAAAATTGTTAAAGAAAGTTGGAATGGAAGCAAATGATATTGATATTTACGAAATTAATGAAGCATTCGCAGTTGTTTCGATCTTAACTGCCAAGAATTTAGGTATAAGCTACGATAAAATAAACTTATATGGCGGTGCTGTTTCAATGGGACATCCAATTGGAGCAAGTGGCGCTCGCATTTTAACTACTTTATTATCTGTATTAAAGAATAATAATAAAAAATATGGAATCGCATCTCTTTGCATAGGCGGAGGCGAAGCAAATGCAATGTTAGTTGAAATGATATAATATTTAGTTTAAGATATTAAATAAAAGGGCTCCGCTTTTAAGATGGAGTCCTTTTTTTTATTATAATAATTAATTTTATATAATATAGGACTTTCCTTAATTAGATAAAAATAAATCTTCTTTATAATTCCATAAATCTT
>DYPF01000012.1:12658-19394 GCA_020720105.1 Chloroherpeton thalassium | reverse complement strand
ATAATAAAAAATAATTATAGAAAAAAACAGAAAAAACTATAGAAAAAGATGAAATTTTTTATTTGAAGAATTTCAAATGAATTTTTTCTCCTTTCACAAGAGGAAAATCAATGACTTATGAAAATAATCCAATTTATTATTAAAAATTATGTTTAAATAGATAGGAAAGGTTGTATTTTATTCTAAAGTTTTTATATTACAAAAGAAAAAAACTATGTTTAAAGAACCTTTCCGTTGTATTATTGAGAAGTATAGATTGTTGTTTTATTAGAATCCCTCATAATTAAAATTATTAATCAATTAAATTAATTCTCTCTACAAGTATTATTTATTCAAATCTTTTTATTAATTTTGCAAAAAAAAGGAATAGAATATGTTTGCAATACCTACAAAATGGAAAATAACTTTTGCAATACTATTTGGAGCAATTTTTGGATTGGGTGCTTATACTTTTCAGGCATCTAATGCAGTATCTTACCTTTCCGATTCGCCCAAAACTTGTATTAATTGCCATGTGATGAATTCCTATTATTCATCTTGGGCTCATAGTTCCCACGCTCGTTTTACTAATTGTAATGATTGCCACGTTCCACACGATAATGTTATTAATAAATACATTTTTAAAGCAAAAGATGGTCTGAGGCACGCTACAATTTTCACTTTAAGAGCAGAACCACAGGTAATTTTAATTAAAGAAGAAGGCAAGCATGCTGTTGAATCTAATTGTATCCGATGCCACGAGAAGCAAATTGAGAATACAAATATGACAACTTATATGAACCCCGATTCAGAAAAATTTGAAGATAAATATTGCTGGCATTGCCACCGCGAACATCCACACAGAAAAGTGAATAGTCTATCCTCATCTCCCAACGAGTTATCTACAGAAACAAGAAAAAAAGAATAAATTGATTTTCAAAACGAAATAAATTATTAAAAATTAATAAAAAGGTATTTTATGACTGAACAAAAACCAATTAAAAGCAACAAATTATACTGGGGTATTTTTATAGTTGCAATCGTAGGCTTCTTTTTATTGGGGCTTTTGGCTTCTTCAATTACTCAACGAAAAGCTGAGAAAGAATTTGTGTATAAACCTGTGGTTCAATTAAGCGATAACGAACCTCGCAACGAAGTTTGGGGAGAAAACTTCCCTAAAGAATTTGAAACATACAAAAAAACACTCGACACAAATTTAAGAACTAAGTTCAACGGTAATGTTCTCCGTGATGCATTAGAAGAAGATCCAAGAATGGTTGTTCTTTGGGCAGGCTATGCATTTTCACGCGATTATAATCAACCACGTGGGCATGCTTATGCCATCAAAGATATGCGAAGGACATTAAGAACTGCTGCTCCTATGAATGGAGAAGGCGAATTACAGCCAACTACTTGCTGGACTTGCAAGTCTCCAGATGTGCCAAGGTTGATGGCTGAGAAGGGCGTAGAGAATTTTTATAAAGGCAAATGGTCATCTATTGGTCACGAAATTGTAAATCCTATTGGTTGCGGTGATTGCCACGATCCAAAAACTATGAACCTGAAAATTACTCGTCCAGTTCTAATAGAAGCATTTGAAAGACAAGGCAAAGATATTACACAATCTACTCATCAAGAAATGCGATCATTAGTTTGTGCACAATGCCACGTAGAATACTATTTTGATAAAAAGAAAATTGAAGGTGCTGCATATTTAACATTACCTTGGGACAAAGGTATGACAGTTGAAAAAATGGAAGAATATTATGACGAACATGAATTTAGCGACTACACTCATAAATTAAGCAGAGCACCAATATTAAAAGCACAACATCCTGGTTATGAAGTTCATATGTTGGGAATTCACGGACAACGCGGAGTAGCTTGTGCAGATTGCCACATGCCTTATATTTCGGAAGGTGGACAAAAATTTACTAGTCATCAGCAAGTAAGTCCATTGGAATATATTGATAAAACTTGTCAAGTTTGCCATCGTGAGAGCGAAGAAACTTTACGTAATAATGTTTATGATAGACAAGATAAAATCTTTGAAAACAAGATAAAACTTGAAGATATTTTAGTTCGTTTGCATACTGAAGCAAAAAAAGCATGGGATTTGGGAGCAACTGAAGCAGAAATGAAAGAAATTTTACAAGGCATTAGAAAAGCACAATGGAGATGGGATTTTGCTGTGGCAAGTCATGGTGCTGCATTCCATGCTCCAATAGAAGTGTTAAGAATAATGGCAAATGCAATTGAAATTGGAAATGAAGCTCGAGTTAAATTAGCAAGAGTTTTAGCAAAGTACGGCTTCAATCAAGAAGTTCCATATCCAGATATTTCAACAAAAGCAAAGGCACAAGCATTTATTGGTTTGGATATGCCAAAGCTAAATGCTGATAAACTGAAGTTTTTAGATACTGTTGTTCCTCAATGGATACAACAAGCAAAAGCTCGCGAAAGCAAATGGAAAATTGTAAGATATTAGAAATAATTTCACAATAAATAATAATGGCTGCCAATTAATTTAAGCAGCCATTTTTTTTATGATAATCAGAAAAATGTTAAACGAATATAAGATTGTAAACATTTTCCATTGGTATGTCGAGTTAGTATTTACCGACAATTAATCTCTGTTAACATATAGGTATAGTAGGATATACACTCAAAGCTTCTAATCTGCTAAGAGTTTTCTATGTACATACTTTACATATACCTGTGGATTTTACCTTGATGTTCCTTAAAAGATACATTATATTCGATTGGATCACGACCAAAACAAACGCCCATTGCTTCGTGGAATGAGATTTCATCTAAATCTACAAATCTTTGTTTGATTGCTTCTTCAGTAGAAATATATGCGATTTCCGATGATTCGACTCCGACAACAGTAACTCCGAAAATGCCATTTTTCATCAAATATACTCCAGCTCCGCCTGTTTGCTTTCCAAAAGTAACATCATAAGAACTTGTAGCGCCTGCTCGGACTAAATGCCCAAGAGATACCTCGCGAATTTCGGGGTGTTCGTATATACCTTCAACAAAAATTCCTTCATTCTTCAGAACTTCTTGCCAAATGGGATCCTTTTGCATATAGTGTTCTAACTGCCTACGAATAAATTTTCCAATACCAGTAAGCTTTTGATGTCCAAATGAGTCTTGTCCAGCATCATCAGTAAAGTATTGCCCGTCCTTATTCTTGAGCCCCTCAGCAGCAACAATGATATATGTAGCTCCTTTCACATCACTGGAAACTAATCTTTCAATATATTTTTCTTTGAAATGTTCGTAAAGTACTTTGTAATCAACTTCAACTTCGGGAATTAATATTGCGTCAGCATCTGCTCCTAAACCACCACGGAAAGCAGTATGTCCAGCATATCTGCCAAATACTTCAATTATTAATGCACGGTTGTGTGTGATGCCGGTAGTTCGTAACTCATCTGTAAATTTTGAAATTCTATTGATTGTAGAGTCGCCACCAACAGAATAGGTCTGAAGGTCTAAGTCCATTGTTTTAGGGACGTGAACGCACTTTATGCCCTGTTTGGATAGGTCAACTACAACCGAGCCAGTATCATCTCCACCAGCTATAACCAAACCATCAATATTATGCTTTTTCAATCCTGCTTTGATTCTCTCGTATTTATTTGGATCTTTAATTTTACTAATTTTAACACGTGAGTGTCCCGCTTCCGAACCAGCAATTCCTGAGTGAATTTTGTCGGCACGAATGGTATCAATAGTTACTAAATCCAAATTATCCAAATTGTATAAACCAGCATATCCATTTGGTATTAAAGTAGCTTCAATTCCAAGATGATTTGCCATTCGTGCTGCTCCAATAATTACAGCATTTAATCCACCACAATCACCACCAGAAGTGATAATTCCAATTTTTTTGATTTCAGACATCGTTTTTTTGTCCTTTTTGTTTATTATCTTAATTAGAAAAGTATAATTTACAAAAATAGTAATTTAATTACAAATAAAAATATTCAAATTCATTAAGAGCAACTATTAAAAAAATATGTGCGTGCTTGGAAAAGAAAGAATTGGTCGAAGCGAGAGGATTCGAACCTCCGGCCCTCTGGTCCCAAACCAGATGCGCTACCGGGCTGCGCCACGCTTCGATTATTTTAGAACATCTAAAAAATTGGAATACAAAATTACGAAAAAAAATTGAAATAACAAGCAGTTCAAAAAGGAATTTTAAGTAGAAATTTATTTTTCTGTTTGTCCTATCCTTTGATCTCGTTTTTCTGATGCAAGTTTTCGTAAATCTTGCACCTTATCCGCTTCGTCCATAATTTCAGCACCGAGTATTGTTTCCATAACATCTTCCATAGTAATTAAACCGCTTACTCCACCGTATTCATCAACAGCCACAAAAATATGTTGTCTGCGTTTAAGGAATTTTTCTAATGCAACATTCAAAGATGCAGTTTCGGGAATAATGTAAATATCACGAGCAAATGCTTTTAAGGGCAAATCTAATTGGTTATTCAAAGCTGCTTTGAATACATCTTTGGTCATAACATAACCTGCAATTTTACCATCTAAATTCTCACCTTCCCAAATAGGAAAACGGGAATATGTTTGCAGACCATTATTATTAATAACTTCTTGAATTTTATCATTAGCTGGACAGCTAAAAATTACTGTTCTTGGCGTCATTACGTCCATAACTAATACATCAGAAAAGTTCATAATGTTCTTAAGTAATCTATATTCTCCATCATCAAGAGCACCTTCGTCTCGGGCTGACTCGAACATTTCAACAATTTCGTTTATTTGTTCTTCTTCTTCAGTTTTGCCTTTGATGCTTTGGGATAATTTATTTATTAGTAAAACAAATGGAGTAGTAATTATAAGTACAAAATGAATTGGATTAACATATTTCATTATGTACTTATTTGATTTTTTTTCACCATAAGCAAAAAGTATATGATGTAAAAAATAATATAAGAATACAGAAAATAAAGTAAAGTTAAACTCAATAAAATATCCTTGATAATTCTCTATAATAAATATCAAAGCAGATGTAATCGAAAAAGAAGCAAATAGAAATTCAAAAAGTTGAAATTCATTGATGTCTTTATCAAATTGTGAATATATTTTGTGAATCTTTTTTCCTTTTACTGGATTAATTACTGTATATACATTTATCTCTTCTTTAGTTAGAGAGGAAAGTACACCAGAAATGAACGCAAGGAATAGTGCAATTGAAGCAAATAATAGGCATAAACCAATCTCCATTTTTAAACTGCCAGCCTCTTTTAATTAGAATAAGTTTTGTTCACAGCAGTTATCCAACCAGGATAAGTTATATTGCCAAACATTGTTTTTACAGTTGGGCGAATATCCAATTTAACTCGGGTTAAATCATTATTCATTCCTCCAAGAGCTAAAGCAAGGTCAATCAATTTATCGTAATTTTTATTTGAAAAGAATTTATACAAATCCAAATCCATTTGAATTGGAATTGTAATAGATTGTCCAGAAGAAGGTATAGAGATAGGCGAGTTTATGTTACCTGAAATTGTTTGTACATTATCAATCAGCAGTCTCCATTCCATTCCTGTTATAGTTGCATCGCTTTTAATTGGTGATGTTTTACCATCATTTGGATTTAGTGCATCTAAATTCAGTACAAAAGATACTGGGAAAGATTTCATTGTTAGCAAATCTTTCAACTTTAATGCATCGCTCCAGCTTAAATCGGTGATGTTTGTTTTGCCAGATAATGAAACATTCATTAATCTGAAATCATTAACGCCCGAAACCTTGAATTTTAATTTCTGTAGATTTGTAGCAGTTTCAATAACCGAACAAGCAGAAAAAATCAGAGAAAATACAACAACAAGTGCAGTTGTGAATAAAATTTTATTTTTTAGTTTCATAATATTATTTTTTTTATAAAACGAAAATAAATTTGTTTCATTTTGTTTTATAGAAATTTCTTGATGCATTCAAAAATCTAACCCCTAAACTATCAGATAAATATGGGTTAATCCTTGACAATCTTTCGGGATGCCACTGCAAAGCTATCATAAATGATTTGTCGGTTTGATTTTTCCACGAGAAAGCCTCAATCAACCCATCATTTGTAATGGCTATAGGCTGTAAGTCCCTTGCGAGAATACAAACTCCTTGGTGGTGATTCGAATTTACAATAGTATTATTAAGAAAACCTTTCATAAAGGAAAAGTTATCATCAAAATTGATAAAATTGATTTTATGCTTGCAACTATCTTTATTTTCGCATCTGTGAATCACGCTTTGACTTAATTGAGTTGGAATATCTGCATATAATGATCCACCTAAAGCAATATTCAAAATTTGAAATCCTCGACAAACACCCAAAATTGGCATTTTTTTATTCAATGCTGATTTTATCAATGCAAATTCCAAAGTATCGCGATAATTATCTATTTCGCATAATGAATCATATTCTGGTTTTCCGTAAAAATTTGGATGTACATCAGGACCACCCGAAAGAACTAAGCCATCACACTTTTCGAGTAATTTTTCGGTGCTATCCAACGAAAGCCCATAAAAGTTAACAATTTCTAAAGTTGAGTCTAAACTTTTTAGCCATTTTGTGTATTGCAAGTAACTTTCACTACTTATACCTTTGGAGATTCCGATTGTTATATGTTTAGATTTTTCGGATTGGCAAGAAGATAAAATGATAATTGTCAATAATACAAGAATCGTTTTAAATGTTAATTTCATAATATTTTAATTTTATGAT
>DYPF01000012.1:0-12558 GCA_020720105.1 Chloroherpeton thalassium | reverse complement strand
ATATTTTAATTTTATGATTTAAAAAATTGTAGAGCAAATGTTTGTCAATAATATTAAAGTGAATTTTTTGAACAAACAAATTAATTTTCTCAGCAAGAAAGTTGCCTTCAAATTGTATTAATTTAACATAGTCTTTTTCGGTAGTTACTAAATTACATTGATTTTTTTTTGCAAAATTTATCAAGTAATTTACATCTTCGATTGTGTAATTGTGATGGTCAGAATAGAATTTTTGATTTATCACTTCAATTCTGTGTTGATTTAATGTTTCGATAAATTTGTGTGGATTGGCGATTCCTGTGAAGGCAAAATGTTTTTCACTATATTCGGGTGAGGCTTGAATTACCATTTCGGGATATTCTGATTGAATATTAAACCTAACAAATTTATACCCAAATTCTTCAATTCTTGGATGTCGTTCTAGATCCTCTGGCAACAAAACCAAACTTGCCCGCTTAAGACTATCTATGGATTCACGCATTTTTCCAAAAGGCGGAAAATTTAAATGATTGATTGAATAATTGTCAAGAATTACTATATCTAAATCCCGATCAATCCAACGATGTTGGAAGCCATCATCAATTACAACAATATCAGGGTTAATTTCTTTTTGCAGCAAATACAATCCTTCATATTTTTTGTGCGATACAGCCACAGGCACTTGGCAAACTTGGTGAATATAAAACGGCTCGTCGCCAAATTCATCAATAGTGTGATTCTCAATCGTTTCATTAGTGATAATCAGATTTTTCTTGATTTTTCGTTTATATCCTTTGGTTATAACGGCTATTTTATAGTTCTGGTTATTCAAAAACTCATTAATCAAAGTAATAATAAAAGGTGTCTTACCTGTGCCTCCCATCGAAATATTGCCAATACTAACCACAAACGCATCTGCTCGAACTTTGAAATACTTCTCTTTGATTGCTGGTAGTTCATCAATCATAAAAGTATCGGCTCTGTCAAATCGTGAATTTCTTACCGAAACACCTGCCTGCCAAAGAATATTTGTAAGTTTTTCAATCATTGCATTTTACTTTCAATATCTTGAATAATATTATCAATATCATCTCTTTCCGAATTTGCATTTATCAAAATCGGAGTACTCAAATTAATAAAAATTTTCGAAAAAGGCATAGGAATTTGAAAATTATCCCAACTTTTTTTAAAAAAGTATTTTCTGGATACTTTTACTGTTAAATATTGAATTGGAACTTGAGTACGAAACGAAGCAACTACAGCACCTGCTTTTAGCTTTCGTTTTGGGCCCCTCGGACCATCGGGAGTGATAGTTACTATGTTATTTAAAGCCATTTCTTGAATATTTTGCAAAACTTGTTTGCTTTGTTTATCCGATGAACCACGAATAAATTTACAACCCCATTTTGCCAGCAACTTTGTTAGCAATTCGCCATCTTTACTTGGACTCACAACAGCAATTGGTTTGAATTTTGATAAAAACTTCCAACTTGCCAATAATGATTCGTGCCAAAAAATGATGATACTCGGACTTGTTGGCAGATCGCTTGTAACTTTATATCGCCAAGTTTTGCTTACAAAATTCAATAATGATACTGCGATTTTACCCAAAATCTCTTTTTTCTTCATTACTTACTTAACAATTTATTAATTTCATCAGCAACAAAATATGAAGCCTTTTTATCAGTTAAAAGTTGCTTAATTTCAAGAAAATCCGTTTGAATCTTTTGATAATTATCCAAATTATTAATCAAATTATCAACCGCAGAATTAATCCTATTTTTATTGAAATCATATTGAATAAGTTCGGGAATTACTTGCTTATTGGCTAAAATGTTGGTTATCGAAAAATAATCAACATTTACCATTCCTTTACCAACAAAATAATTGAAATGTGATGTTTTGTAGAACATAATGAATGGTAAGCCAAGCAAAGTAGCCTCTAAATTGGCAGTTCCTGACTTTATAATTCCAAATTTTACTTTTTTCATCAATTCTTGTGAATTAAACGAAATTTCATATTTTTTGATTTCGGGGTAATGTTCTATTACAAATTGCTTGATATGATTTGGTAAAGCAAATACCAAATCATACTTTGAATTATTCTGTTTGAATTCCTTAGCCCAATCCAAAATAGTAGGCAAGTGCATATTTATTTCTTGCTTTCGGCTGCCCGGCATTAGCAGTATTCTATCCTCTCTTTCATCAAAAGTTTTGAGAGTAAAGTCATAACCTAAGCTTTCGATTAGAGGATGACCTACATATTTTGTATCTATATCATATTTATTGAAAAATGCTTCTTCAAATGGCAGAACACAAAGTAATTTATCCAAATTATTCTGTAATTTCTTTGCTCTGTCCTTGCCCCAAGCCCATAATTGAGGAGCAATGAACCAAACAACAGGTACATTTTTCTGCTTGGCTATTTTGGCAATTTCTAAGTTAAATCCAGGATAATCTACGGGTAAGAATAAATCAATTTTTGAGTTTTCAATTATATTTTTTATTTCTTTTTTTAGTTTTAAGAATAAGTTTAGTTTCTTTATTACTTCCCAAAATCCCATTACAGCAATTTCGGAAAAATCGACTAAACTATGTAAGCCCTGGGCAATCATATTCTCGCCACCAATTCCGATAAATTCAATATCATCAAATTTGGCTTTGAGATTTGCCATAATTCTCGAAGCGTGCATATCGCCCGAAGTGTCGCCGGATATTATTAATATTCTCTTCAAATTCTCTTTTTTTTAATAAGTTAAATTGCATAAAATTCAACTTACAAAATTAATGTGGAAAAATAAATTATCTATTATATTTTTTGTTTTTTTATTTTAGTTTTTTAAAATTGAACAAAAACGAAAATGTCGGAATTTATACATTTACATAATCACTCTCATTACTCAATTCTTGATGCTATTGCAACTCCCGAAGAACTCGTAAAGGCAGCAGCCGCGAATGAAATGAAAGCAATTGCACTAACAGATCACGGTGTAATGTTCGGTTTGATGGAATTTCAGAAATTTGCCAAATCTAATGGCGTCAAACCACTCTTTGGTATGGAGGCTTATATTGCAAACGGAAGTAGGTTCGACCGAATCCAAACCAAAAAAAATGAGGGAAGACGCAATTACTTCCATCTTCTACTTTTAGCCAAAGATGTTACAGGCTATAAAAATCTTGTTAAACTAACGAGTTATGCCCATACAGAAGGGTTTTATTATCGCCCAAGAATTGATAAAGAGTTGCTGGAAAAATACAAAGATGGGCTAATTGTTGCAAGTGCTTGCCTTGGTGGAGTAGTTTCAGCACATTTAATTGATGGAAATTACGAAAGAGCAGTTGCCGAATCAAAATATTATCGCGATGTATTTGGTGATGATTTTTATTTGGAATTGCAGGACCATAATTATCTTGAAGATAAAATCATTTTAGACCAAGTTCCTAAAATTGCCAATGAATTGGGAATTAAGATGATTGCAACAAATGATATTCATTATATGAAGAAAGAACACGCATTGGCTCATAACTTATTCCTTATGATAAAAGATACGAATTCTTCGAATGCAGACCAAGCAGATATTACAAAACTTCGCTATAAAACTGATGAATTTTATTTCCGAAGTACTGAAGAAATGAAAGCATTGTTCAAGGAATATCCAGAAGCAATTTCGAATACAGTTGAAATTGCCGACAAATGTAATTTAAAGTTAAACTTTCCTATTAATATGCCAGATTTTTCAATTCCAAAGGAGTCTGACAAAACAAATTTTAATGAATATTTGGAAGAAATTGTTTGGAAAGGAATTAATGAAAAATATCCTGTTATTACCGATGAAATCAAAAAAAGAGTGGAATATGAACTTAGCATTATAACTAAAATGGGCTTTGCCAATTACTTTTTGGTTGTCAATGATTTTATTAGTGCCGCTCGCAAGCGAGGAATACGCGTTGGACCTGGTCGAGGCTCTGCTGCGGGAAGTATCATTGCTTATGCACTCGAGATAACTGGCTTGGATCCATTGGAAGGTAATTTGCTATTTGAAAGATTTTTGAATCCCGAAAGAGTATCAATGCCCGATATTGATATTGATTTTGATGATGAAAAGCGTGAGCAAGTGATTCAATATTGTCAAGAGAAGTATGGAAGTTCATCTGTGGCTCAAATTGCAACATTTGGAAGACTCTCAAGCCGTATGGTACTGAAGGATGTTGGTAGAGTTCTGAACATTCCTTTGAGCGAAATTAACAGAATGACTTCTAAAATTCCCGTTCAATTCGGCAAAGTGATGAAAATCAAAGATGCAATGAACCTTGCTGATTTGAAATATGTAAAAGATTCTAATGATGACAAAATCAAGAAACTGATTGAGTTTTCCTTAATATTGGAAGATAAAAATCGGAGTATAGGCACTCACGCCGCTGGAGTAGTAATTACACCAACAGATACAACAGATTATGTGCCGATTATTCAAAACACTAAAGCAACTAGCGATTCTGTATCGATTGCAACGCAATATACAATGAATTTTCTGGAAGATGCTGGTGTTATCAAAATGGACTTTTTAGGTTTGCGAACTTTGTCAATGATTGAAAGGGCTTTGGTATTAATTAAGAAAAATAAAGGAATTGATGTTGATATTGACAAAGTAGATTTAACAGACCAAAAAACTTATGATTTAATAGGTGAAGGCAAAACTTTAGCAGTTTTTCAGTTTGAATCTAATGGAATGCAAGAATATTTAAGAAAGTTAAAACCGCAATCACTTGAAGATTTAACAGCAATGAATGCACTTTATCGCCCAGGTCCAATGTCCAATATTCCAAGTTTTATCGATAGAAAATTAGGCAAACAACAGATAACATATTTGCATCCTTTGATGGAAAGTGTATTGAAAAACACTTATGGAATTATCGTTTATCAAGAGCAAGTGATGCAACTTGTACAAAAAGTCGCTAATTTCAGTCTCGGCGAAGCTGATATATTAAGACGATCTATGGGAAAAAAACAGAAAGCTGAAATTGATAAGTTGAAACCCAAATTCCTTGAAGGTGCAGAAAGTAATGGCGTTAATCAAAAAATAGCAACAGAAATATTTGAGTTAATTGAAAAATTTGCTGATTATGGATTCAATAAATCTCACTCGTATGTTTATTCTTATATAGCATTCCAAACAGCATATTTAAAAGCACATTATCCTGCAGAATTTTTGGCTTCAAATATGACTGCAGAATTAAATAGTCAGGAAACCATCGTAGAATTAATTGATGAAGCAAAAACATTTGGAATTGAACTTTTGCCACCAGACATAAATAAATCCGAAGCAGCATTTACTGTAAAAGGTAATACAATTTATTTCGGCTTGGCAGCTGTAAAGGGAATTGGAGTGAAACCTGTAGAGCATATTGTGGAGGTTAGGAGCGAGAAGCCATTCGAAAGTTATATTGATTTTGTGAAGAGAACCGATTCCAAGCATATAAATCGAAGAGTTCTTGAAGGATTGATTTTTGCTGGTGCATTTGATTCTGTATCGGGAAATAAGCGTAGAGCATTGTTTGAATCAATTGATAATGTATTAAATTTTGCAAAATCCCAATTAAAAAATGAAGGAATGACAGATTTGTTTGCAGCTATGGGCAAGCAAGAATCCGCCATTGAACCTAAATTGCCGAATGTAAAGGAATGGAGCGAACGAGAAAGATTAGACCACGAAAAAGACGTTTTAAATTTTTATGTTTCTGGACATCCACTGAAAGAATTTTCTGAAATTGTGAAATCTTTTTCGAATACTACAATCTCGAAATTTAAAATTAATGATGAAATCTTTGAAAAATCATACGCAATGCCGAATGAAACTCGATTTTGCGGACTAATTTCAAGTGTTCGCACAAGGCGTGATAAGCAAAATCGAATGATTGCTTTTGCAATTGTAGAGGATTTTTATGGAAAAGTTGAGTGCATTTTCTGGAGTGAGGCTTATGCAAAATTTGAACATTTATTGATAGAAAGCTCAACAATAACTGTTTTTGGAAAAGTAGATGTTTCAGACGAAAGTTCAATTAAAATCGTTGTAAGTGAAGCATATAGTTTTATTGAAACAATTGAAAAATTCACTTCTGGGATAGTAATCAATTTGGACGAAACTAAATTATCAAATGAAGATATGTTAATAATTCGTGATACTTTGGAAATAGATTCTTCTGGAAATAACAAATTAATTATCAGTTTAGAAAATTCACAAAATAAAACTGTTAATCAGTTTATTTCGTATGATAATAAAATAAACTTGAACAAGATTAATGAACTAAAAAAATTATCTTGTTTCAAGAACTATCAATATTTAACAATGTAAAAGGTGAATAATGTTAAAAACAATATTTAGTTGGGTAATTGCAATAATAGTCGGTGTGTTTGCAATTCGTATTTTCTTTTGGCTAATTAGTATTACATTAACTGTCGTATTTTGGCTTATTTTGGGAGGATTGGCATTGTTAATTGCTTTGCCTTTAAAATCTTTAATACAAAATAAGTTATTTAAATAACTAATATCTGAAGTAAAAAAAATAATTAATTATTATTAATGTTTATTAAAATTACGATAAGTATTTGCTTTTTATATTAATTATGTTGAAAATAAAAAAATGCAATTTTTTACAGAATATTAACAAAAGCACGTTTTTTTTTCATAATTTTGAAAATATAATTTTTGTATTTTTTAAATTTTGTTATGGAAAAACGCATTGAAATCGCTGATGATTTGACCATACGTTTCGCTGGAGACTCTGGCGATGGCATGCAAATCACAGGTACTCTTTTTTCGAATAACGCTGGTATCATCGGAACAGATGTAAATACTTTTCCCGATTATCCATCTGAAATTCGTCCCCCCGTTGGCACTCTTTATGGTGTTAGCGCTTATCAAGTCCATTTTGGTTCAAAGAAAATGAACACTATGGGCGATAAAATTGATGTTTTATTTGCTATGAATGCAGCTTCACTAAAAGTAAATATTCCAAATTTACGTGATGGTGCAATTATCGTTGCTAATGCTGATGGTTTTGGTCAAAAAAATCTCACTTTAGCAAAATATGAATCAAATCCTTTAGAAGATGGCTCATTATCCAAATATACAGTGCACGGAATTAGTGTTTCTGATATTATGAGGGAAGCCGTAAAAGATTTAAGTTTAACAGTTAATCAAGTAGAAAGAACCAAGAACTTCTTTGCATTAGGCGTAGCTTATTGGTTATTTAATCAACCAATGGATTATTCAATTAAATGGTTGAGCAAAAAATTTGGCAAAAAAATCGAAATTTACGAATCAAATGTTCGTGCTTTGAATGCTGGCTATGAATATGCAAAGAATTCACCTGAATTTACATTCCATTATAGTATTCCTAATGCTCAACCAGAACCAGGTTATTATAGGAATATTACTGGAAATGAAGCAGCTGCATTGGGATTAGTAGCCGCTGCCAAAAAAGCAAATATGCCTTTATATTTGGGTTCATATCCAATAACACCTGCAACTGAAATTTTACACCACTTATCTGGCTACAAACAATATGGAGTAAAAATCCTCCAAGCCGAAGACGAAATTGCTGGTATTGCATCAGCTATTGGAGCATCATTTGCTGGTAATCTGGCTTGCACAACTACATCTGGTCCTGGTCTTTCGTTGAAAGTTGAATCTATGGGCTTGGCTGTTATGATGGAATTACCTTTGGTGATTGTGGATGTTCAAAGAGCTGGTCCAAGTACTGGCATGCCAACCAAACCAGAGCAAAGTGATTTATTGATGGCAATGTATGGTCGCCACGGCGAATCTCCTTTGCCAATTATTGCTGCAAAAAGTGCAAATGATTGCTTCTATGCTTGCTACGAAGCCTCACAAATTGCTTTAAAATATATGACACCTGTAATTGTATTAACTGATGGATATTTAGCACAAGGTACAGAACCTTGGCGAGTTCCTTCGATGGATGAATTACCAGAATTTGAATTTAAATATGCTGATAATCCTGAAACTTTCCAACCTTATTCAAGAGATGAAAATACTTTAGCTCGCCCTTGGGCAATTCCAGGTATGAAAGGTTTTGAACATCAAATTGGTGGATTGGAGAAAGAAAATATAACTGGATTGGTAACTCAAGAGCCATATAATCACCAATTAATGTGCGAACTAAGAGCAGATAAAGTAGCAAAAGTAGTAAATGAAGTACCAGATGCAATTATCGAAGGCGAGCAATCTGGCGATTTGCTTATTATTGGTTGGGGTTCATCTTATGGAGCAATCAAAAATACTTATGATAAATTAGTTGCAAATGGCGAAAAATTATCATTTGTTCATTTGCGTTGGTTAAATCCATTCCCAGCAAATTTAGGCGAGATTTTATCAAAATTCAAAAGAATTTTCATTCCAGAAATGAACTTTGGTCAATTAGCCACACTTATTAAATCAAATTATCTTCGAGATGTGCTTTCTTACAGTAAGTTGCATGGCAAACCATTCACTGCAATAGAAATCGAAACTGAATTAGTTAAATTATTAAATAGGGAATAGTAAAATGACAATGATAGATAATTCAAATATAAATAAAATTCCTACAGTTGAATTGACTGCAAAAGATTTTAAAACTCCAATTGATGTTCGCTGGTGTGCTGGTTGTGGAGACTATTCAGTTTTGGCTCAATTGCAAAAATTAATGCCTACTCTTGGTATCCCACGCGAGAACTTCTGTGTTGTATCTGGTATTGGTTGTTCAAGTCGTTTCCCATATTATATGAACACTTATGGATTCCACACATTGCACGGTAGAGCATTGCCAGTGGCTTCGGGTATCAAAATTGCTAATCCTGATTTATCAGTTTGGGTTGTTACAGGCGATGGCGATGCGATGGCAATAGGTGGTAATCACTTTATCCACGCTATCCGTAGAAATATGGATTTAAAGATTTTGATGTTGAATAATGAAATTTATTCTATGACCAAAGGACAATATTCTCCTACATCACAAGTTGGCGCCAAAACTAAATCTTCACCTTTTGGAGTTGTTGATTATCCGTTTAATCCAGTTGCTTTAGCTTTGGGTAGTGGTGCAACTTTTGTAGCTCGCACATCATATAGCAATCCTAAGCACTTAGCTTATGTTCTTAAAAGAGCAGCAGAACATAAAGGCATTGCTTATATTGAAATTTACTCGAATTGTGTGATTTTCACTGATGGTGTGTTCGACCAATGGACAGATAAACATTATATGGACGATAATGCAGTGTTCTTAGAAGATGGCAAACCATTAGTTTTTGGTAAGAACAAAGAAAAAGGTATTTTGATTGATAATTTTACTCCAACTGAAGTTGAATTAAATGATGAAAATAAAGATGGTTTGATTATCCATAACGAAAAGAATTTAGCACTCGCTCAAATGATTTCCTCTATGTCATTTGATAATGATTTACCAAGACCATTTGGTGTATTGCTTGATATTAATAAACCTGCTTACGATGAATTAATCAACAAACAAATCGAAGATGCAAAAGCTTCGCTGGGCGAAGGCGATATTGAGAAATTGATGAGAGGAACTGATTTCTGGGAAATCAAATAAAAGAATAATGTTTTTTTTTATTTTCTTCAATAAATTTTATTAGAAAACGACTTAATACAAAAAAAGGAATATTATGAACAAAAAATTTATCACCCCAGTTGCTATAGTAGCCGTGTTTGTTGCAATATTTGTAATGATTACAACTAATGGCTTTAGCGACCCGAAAAAAAATGAGGTTAAGAAAATGTCCGACAATCCAAAATATGAAATAACTTGCACCCAAGGTGCAAATGAACTTGGAAAAATTCAAATTGAACTATTTGCTGATGTTGCTCCAAAGCACGTTGCAAATTTTGATAGTTTAGTTGCAATCAACTTTTTTGATGGAACTGCTTTTCATAGAGTAATTCCAAACTTTATGATACAAGGTGGCGATCCTAATTCCAAATCAGAGTCCAAGGACAAATGGGGAATGGGAAGACCCGACCAAAAACGCGTTCCTGCTGAATTTAGCAAATTAGAGCATAAAAGAGGAATTATCTCTGCTGCTCGTTCCCAAGATCCTAATTCAGCATCATCACAATTCTTTATTTGCGTTGCTGAAGCCAAATTCCTTGATGGACAATATTCTGTATTTGGTCAAGTTAATTCAGGAATGGAAGTTGTTGATAAAATCGTTAATTCACCACGAGATGCACGTGACAATCCATTAGAAAAAATCGAAATGAAAATCGTTAAATTAAAATAAAATTCATTTAAATAGATTCTACAACCTTCCGAAGGTTTCAAACCCTTCGGAAGGTTTTTTTATGGAAATATGTTCCCTTAATACTCAAAGTTTCATTAATTTTGCATATTTTAATCTATTAATATTTTAAAATGCAATCAAAAATTAAATATTCGTTTTTACTTGTTGCTTTGATATTACTCTCATTTTCTTGCGAATCAAAGCAAACTGATAAGCCTAAACCAATTGTTTCGGATAATAAGCAAAATAGTATGCAAATTAAGGAATACATTCCCAAAATAGTCAATAAATTCCCCCACGATGCCGATGCTTACACACAAGGTCTGAAGTTTTATAATGGGTATCTTTACGAAAGTACTGGACAATATGGAAAAAGTTCTCTCCGTAAAGTAGAAATAAAAACTGGTAAGATTCTGCAATCTACTAAATTGCCAATTACACAATTTGGTGAAGGAATTGCAATCAAGGACAATCAGATTTATCAACTAACTTGGGAAAATAAAGTTGTTTTAGTTTACGATTTAACTACTTTAAAGCAAATTAATCAATTCAATTTCCCAACAGAAGGATGGGGGCTGGAGTATTTCAATAATTCATTTGTTGCTTCTGATGGAAGTAATTTTTTGAATTATTACAATCCCGAAACTTTTTCAGTGTTGAATGTGTTGATGGTTAAAAACCGTAATCAATCAGTTTATAATATTAATGAAATGGAAATTGTTGATAATACAATTTACGCTAACATCTATATGTCTGAATCCATCGTGATGATTAATCCACAAACAGGAATATTGGAAGGAATTATAGACATTAGTTCGTTAAGAGAACTACTCACTAACCAAGATGAAGCTGAAGTTGCAAATGGAATTGCATACAATCCAGAATCCAAAACATTTTACCTAACAGGAAAATATTGGAGCCATTTGTTTGAAGTTGAATTTATTGAGAAATAATAAATTCAGAATATTTGTCAGTTTTCAATAAAAATCGGAGATTTTTTGATATTCCCATAAATGAATATTGGGATTTCAGGATAGTCTGGATGGTCGGTAATAATTGTAATTTTTCCCTTGATTACCCCCGATGTTGTGGGATTATAATTAATCTCCAAGGAAAATGATTTACCTTTTTGGATAATCTGCCCATCTTGCAAGTTGAGTTTTAAGTCGGGTGGAGTAATTTCTGCAATTTTCAATTTTACGTTTCGGTCGCTTTTATTGTCAATACTCAATGTTTGAAGAATATTTTTACCAACTTCAGCATCAATAAAGGATACAAAATTACCTGGTGAAACGAACACTTCACGAATAATTTCCGCTTGTAATTCGAGAATCACTAAACTATTCTTTTTATCATTTGAATTGACATTTATGATTTTGTTAATTTTACCTTCGTAATTGCGGATTGAAAGCGTAACAAATATTATTGATTCTTCGCCGGGTGCAAGTTTATTCTTATCTAAAGGTGCGGTTGTGCATCCACAAGTTGGTTGAACATTGGTAATATAAAGTGTGTCGGTGCCGATATTTTTAATAGGAATTCGAGCATTAAGCGGATGATCTATTGGTTTTACTTTTCCCCAATTTTGCACTGTACCATTTGGAAAATATATTTGAGGTTGAGCAAATAAAATTGAGGATAAAGTAAAAAGCATTATGAATAAATATTTCAACATAAGTATTTTAAGAATATTTTTATGATTATTATAATTAAATAAAACGAAATTAAGACTAAAAAAGTATTTTTAAAATAAATTAATTATTGTTAATAATTACTTAAAATTTAAAAAAAAGTACTTACATATTAAATTTAATTGTGCTAATTTGCATTTAGAAAAGAATAAAAAAAAGTGATTTCCAATGATTTACAAAAATTATATTGTTCTAAAATGGATACTCTACTTAACAGCAGTACATTCTTTCTTTGTCGGTATCGGATTAATACTAATCACAAATGAATTAAGACAATTCTTTGGTTTTATGCCTTCTAACGAAAAATTTTCAAAAACAATAGTTGTAACAGGAGCAAGTGGATTTATCGGTAAGTATTTTATAAATTAAATATGTTCTTGAATAATTGGTTAGCAAAAAGAGTTAATTTGATAATTTACGAAACTATGATGAAAATCAAAGAATCTGTTATTACGAATTTGCTTCTGCCAAGTTGCCCCAGACGAACTCAAACATAATTAAGAAGATATTTACACCAACATTAATTGATATTTTCAATAACAAAGTTTTATACAAATCACAATAATTTGTATTGTAATGTTTAATTTTGTAAAAAAA
>DYPF01000182.1 GCA_020720105.1 Chloroherpeton thalassium | reverse complement strand
CCCCAAAACCCCAAAACCCCTATAGTCAATTTGAAAGCTATATTAATTATTAAAATTAATTAATACAAAAAGTATAACCTTTAATTTAAATAATTTATTAAATATACATTTATATGAGTGCGCTTTTACCAATATAGTTTAACTAAATCTACAAATTGGCTAGTTTAGGAATTTCATCATAAGTATTCAAGCAGACTAATGTTTGATTTTAATCCTTAAGTTCGCTATCAATTAAGTAAATTAGCCCTGAAGGAAATGTTGTTTTCAACATCATTAATCCAGATCAAAATTTCAAAATTTAGAAAAAACAACTAAAAGCTGATTCCATTATGATGCATCCAGAACTTAATATTATATCAATTAGAATATAAAATTAAAAAGGAACTACTATTCAGATTGCTGACATGACTAAAAAATAACAGAAATCATTCTAAATTGCCTAAAAAGTATCATTCTGGCACTGGATTTCCAAAGATATACTTGGAATTGTTTGATAAGTTGGCATTTATCATCTAAGTCTACAGAAGCAATCAATTGACAAGATATTTTAAAGGAGATAATAATTAATTAGCTCTTAGATTTTAGGTTATGCATCTGACACTTAAATCAAATGGTGTATTCTATTTGGTATTTCTCAAGCATAAGGAACTTTAAGAGGAAACTTGCAACTTTACTTAATAGATTAGGGACAATAACAATACATCTAAGGATACTCACCATCATTTGCCAATGTACCGCTATTAGATTCACTATACATCAACTCCATTATTTGATTTATCACCAAAAAATCTAACGATTCAACATTCTATTTGAACGTTTAGTAAATTGGAAAGCCCAAATAAGGCGTTTAGAAATTCAAGCAAAAAGTTCCTATTCAATATTCCCCTGATGTTCCTAATGATTTACCCATCCTCACTCAGATCATTGAGGCATACTAGATAGTGTTCTTAATTACAAAAGCTGGCTTTATTTTCATTTACGACATCATCACTGGAAATAGACTATTTAGAGGAAGAATCAGCTAGGATCTTATTTTCTGCTGTGTTAAAAACAAGTAAAATAATGGAATTATTTGAATTAACAAAAAAGGGCAAATGCTTTCCATTATTATCGACTAAAATAACTTTATACCCTTTATTATCAAGCAATGACAAGACTAGCCAGACATTCTTTCAGTTATTATGAGGCTCTCATAAAGAGCTAAGCTTACTGGAAGCTAATAAATATTTGCATTACAATTCAAAAAATGAATACAGAATCAAGAGTATGCATAAGCTGCTAAAATATCATTTGCTGCCCCCAACAATTCACTTAGAACTCAGAATACCATCGACTTACTCAAATTACTGCCACCAATCCAAGGTCAACCAAATGCGCTATTTTAGTACTTTCAGGTTATCCTCTAAAAAGGTAAATTAAATGCACTTTAATCCATTTAACTTGTTAAGTTTGCCATCACCCAAAATAGGAAGAACTTAATTTAAAAATGGATATCATAAGGAAAACTCTAATTCTCACAGAATTTATCCACTTTGATCAGTAATTATGATCCACAACTAGCCTTAAGTGTCAACTTAAAATCTAATAATCATCAATTTGTTGTCTAAGGATTTGCTGAAACTGGACAGCTTAACTTAATAATCCCATATTGACAAAAAGTTGGTTTTAATCCTGATTACATTGGAATATTAAGAAATATTATAATGAAAAATCCTTAAAAGTCAGTTTAATACGCTAAGTTTTTGTGCTCACGCTAATAGGGAAGAATACAACTAGTTCAAACTCATCAAGCATTTGACGTGTTTATTCAAAGTAATTGAATCAAGTAAGCTACTGCATTTTTACTAGATGCCCTTAAAAATAATTTGCCTTAATAAGGAAGTCTACAAACTAAATTACTATAAATTAATTTGATTGACAAAAGTAAAAAAAAAGTTGCTTAAGCTATTATGTAAATGGCCATGTTCACGCATTACGATAGGTAAAAAATTGCCAGGAAATGCTAATAAATTGAATTATATGGTAAAGCTCTTTAAAATTACTCCGATCTAAAGGATATCCGAAGAATGATCGTCAATCCATAAATTAAAAAGTAATTAGTTCTTCAGTATATCGGCAAAATGGAACCCTAAAAAGCCATAATATGAATCCAAGACTTAGCCGCCAATAGGTAGAATATGCAATTTGTTATCGAAGTTTGCGTTAAATATTCAAGTGCTATTCCTCCCCAGTAAATTATTGCTATATTTTAAAAATACGCAATGATCGACGGAATATATTTCTACTTAAGCTCCATTATATCCACTACCTAAGATCCTAATGTCACTTACAAATACTTATAAGCATGCATCAAGCTCGGAAACTTAAAATAAGTATAACGGATTGTTAGGTAATCAAACTACTACGACCAGTAAAAAGTTAAAACACTACTAATATAAGCAAGGCTATCTGATCCAAGGCCGCTCATTTATTTATGTGACAAATACGGGTACATCACATAAATGACTAAATTCTTAATCAAAAATGGGCTGTTTAAACCGATATAAGTCTATGTTTCGAAGATTAATCCTAATAACTGAGCTTAAGTTTGCTCTACTTTATTGGACCAATAAGTTGACTAGAATATTATTAAGTCGCTACTATCCAAAGTTAGGCAATGCCCCATCGATCAACTATGAATTGTTTTCTAAAAAAGAAATAAATTAAAATTCTTGCAAAGTTGGCTATAAGCCAGATTGTAATAATCCAACTAAACACCTGAACTACACACCGGATTGGCAAAAATATACATTGATACCGGAAAGGATGTTACTAACTTTTTAATCAACGACAATTTCTACGACAACTAAGTTGTCGGCAAGTACTGCTAATAAAAAGACGCACATTTGGCATTTACCGCCTACAAAAAAGCATGGGGTAAATGCGATTAGTAGCTTATTTCGCTATCTTACAAACATGGCCTATACAGAGTATTTGCCAGGTACTTAGTTTAAAGGCAAGATCCATAACTATGGAGGCAAGTACTGCAAACTAATAGCGAACACAGAAAACTACTAATCGACTAGGTTGTATCCACAGGCTTACCTGAATCAAGCAATAAATAGTAAGTATCCATTGCAGTAAAGGCATTCCTTTAAGCTGATCTAAGCTTTGAATTGCTGTAATTACTCGATAACATTGTACTGCATCACTCGTAATTCAGCAAGGATAGTAATCTACAAACTTTACTTATTATGACCGCCATCAAATCTGATCAATCACGTGTACTTGACTACATCAATAGACTATAATAATTCAACAGCGGTAAAATAGCCTAAAAGTCAATATAAAACGGGCTATTCTAAGAAGCTTACGCAGTATTCGTCAAATTTGGCAACTCATAAAAAGCCATAGAAGTACTTATTAACAATCTCAATGACGTCGAAAAGGCCACGCTATTCGCATAAAAAATCAATGATCCCAATGTATGGTCTAAACTTGCCATCGCTCAACTTAATGCAAACTTAGTTAAATCCGCAATCTAATCGTGACTTAAAGCACATGATCCAAGTGGCTACTTAGTTGTTATCGGAGCAGCATAAAGATAATCTGCATACTAATAACTTGTCTAATATTTAATAATGTGAAAGCAAACTATGAAAGATGGAATTATCGATTAATAACTGATATTCTGATATGCGAAGAACAAGCAAATTAACTAAATAGAGGAATTCCTCACTAATCCTAATAGCGCAGATATACAGAAAGTTGGTGATAGATGATACGAATAAAGACTATACTAAGCCGGGAAGATACTATTTGAAAGTATCGGCAACAATGGGCGACTTGCATCATGACTCGTTAATCTGTGTCAATTCCAAGCGGCAATAACAGCTGCCACTAAAGCTAATTTACCAAAAACATGGAAGTAAGTATGATTCGCGTGAATACGCTTCAAATAATTCAAAATTGCAAAATAGGCAGGATTAAACATTGTTATACACCCAGACCATCTCGATGACGTAATTGACTTCTACTAAAGGTACGGCTACTGGGATGACCTTATCAAATTACTGTAAACATCAATCAGCTTAGATCAGATACATATCGGCATTTACACGGATTTAGGGATACTATACGCCAAGTACACGCCGAATATGCTGATGGATCACTGAAGGAACTATATCCAAAATATTAGTATTCCAAAGTTATTGAGAGCCTGATAATTTTACCAAATGTGGCAGTAAGCAACATACCTGTGAAACCAATACAAAGAGTACGATAAAGCAATAGTTATAATGATTGAGCATTCATCATCCGCTTTCCACCATTAATTATTTGTGCAAACTTTACAGAAATGAAGCAATAATTAATTGTTTTTAAGAAGCATCAGATTCTATCTAAACTAACAACCTTAAATCATCAATTAAATGCTGATATCAGTGTTTGGAAAACTTGATCTAACAAAGACAATTAATTAATTGAAAAAGACTGGGTATATCGCATTGTGATAACCATTTTTAAAGTCGGTGTAGGCAAATAATGTGCCAGCAGTAAATGAGTCGCTCAATGCAATATTCATCTAAAACAATGATTTCTAAAGCTTGAGGTAATCGATAATGGGCTATGACGGATTCGATTTATTCAAGATGGCAAAAAAATTGTAAACTCACTAATCACTGTAATTCAGGCGAATAGCGGCATTATTATACAGAAAACTAAAAAAGTATAAGTAATCCTTGTAATTGTCCAAAAAGAATTAAATGTTCAGAGATGCAATATAATCATCGCTAGATAGCAAAAATCCAGACTTAGTAGACTAATTATTGAGGCATTTTGCGATAAAAAAGTAAAGAGACAGCTTTGCGGCATGATTGTATACATGATACTAATTAATAAGACCGGATGTCGTATTGTAACTTGCGTGGAGAGCTAATTACATTGAGTTTGCAATGCCGTTCTTTGTTCAGTCACTCAGATAAATCACCGACAGACTATAATTGGTGAACAAGAAAACATAACAAATCTAAAGGAAAGAGTAAAAAGCTTAAAAGACTGCTTAACAAAATATGCTATCAAGCGGATTCGACTACTAGTAAATGATACCTGGACTCAACAACTTCCCAATGCTTATGAGCAGCTAAATGATGCAGGCGTTACCTGGATTTGGTAATTTTTATAATTAGCCATATACATTCCCAGAGTTCAAGCAAAACTACTAGTAAAGCAATTAAATTATTATTATTAACTACTAATTTATTAATTATAAAATTATTAATTTATATATTTTATATATTTTATATATTTGGGGTTTTGGGGTTTTGGGG
>DYPF01000181.1 GCA_020720105.1 Chloroherpeton thalassium | reverse complement strand
CGGTCGGTTGGTTTTCCGTGAATGGTATTTACAAAACGTTCTTTGTGTGTCATATTAAATTTATTTGAGCTTTCGCTTGTTTTAACTTCTCTTTACAAACTATCAAAAGGTGTAAACCAGTGGTTTGCAGAATATTATTCGCTCAGATCCTAACGTATAGATGCTTCGTTTTCGAAGCAAGCTACTAATTGAACATGAAACGCAAAATTGCTAATACGATTTAAAATTTCCTGATTTACAAATATATTAACTTTATGATATTTTGAATAAATAATAGAAACAAGCCCTAAATATTAATTAGGGCTTGTTGTAACAAAAAAAATCAATATCCTATATTTTGATTTTCGACTGAAATACTACCATTAGTACTTATTTCTTTTTGTGGAATAGGGAGAAATTCATGTTTGCCTACTTGGAATTCTGGAATTATACTCTTAATAATACCCCAACGCATTAAATCAGGGAAACGAGATTGCTCACCATTAAGTTCAACACGCCTTTCATGCTTAATTGCGTTAAAGATTTGATCTTTAGTCCCAACAGGAAAAGACATATTCATTGCTGAAGTTCCATATTTCGGCATACCAACTCTTTGCCTAACTTCATTCAAAAATTCGATTGCTTTTGTTGGGTTATTTAATTCATTCTCAACTTCAGCTTTCATTAGAAGTACATCTGCCCATCTTATCACTCTATGATTGATATTTGAAAAGTATGTTTCGGCATTTTGCCTGTATACCATCTGATATTTTTTCCACATAGCTCTTGCTCCATTTAGGTTGGTAGCTGTAACAGTTAAACTGTTATTTGCACCATATTTATCATCTAAAGAGTAAAAGCTAGCGGAATATCTTGGATCGCCTGTTTCAAATTCATCTAATAAAGAATTTGAAGGATTTACATTATACCAGCCCTTAAAACCATATTCCTGAGCCCGAAAAGAAGATTCAGTCAGATTGGGGTCTTCTCCTCCCCAACCACCGTACGACCAACTTTGATCTTCGAATTTCACTTCAAATACAGACTCTTTGTTAATTTCTGTTTCAGCCTTAAAGTTGTCTGAATAATCAGTAGTGAGTCCATAATCGGCAGCAATAATTTTATCAAAAGCAGTTTTTGCCAAACCAAATTCTTTTCTATATAAATGCACTTTACCAAGTAAAGCATAAGCAGCACCAGAGGTAACTCTTCCGGCTTCTTCTGCTGCTTTTGATTTTAGCACCGGTGCAGCAGCATTTAAATCACTGATTATAAGGGAATATACTTGTTCTTTGGCTTTTCTTGGCAATCCATCAGGACTAACTTCAGTGGTTGTGTATAACGGGATATCTCCAAATCTTGTTACCAGGAGAAAATAGTAGAAACTTCTAAGAAATTTTACTTCCCCTAAATATTTCTGTTTTTGTTGATCCGTTACATTTTCAATATTAGACGCATTATCTAATATTAAATTTGCTCTACGAATACCATTGTAAGCATTTTTCCAATAGAGATATATAGAAATATTGTCAGAATTAAATGTGTAATTTAAAAAATCTCTCAGATTGCCAGATAAGGCAGCTCGAGCAACATTTTCCTGTCCCATATTATCGTACATATATGGGATATACCTGCCATACAAACCTTGTGATTGCAAACTTGAATAAACAGCATCTACAGCAGCTTTTAATTGCACCTCACTTTTAAAGTATGTTTCGGGTGATAATGAGTTAGGATTATTTATCTCCAAATCATTGTAATTGCACGAACCTAATAATATTAAGTTCAACGTAATAATAAAAACTATTTTATATGTTTTCATGATTTATATTTGAATTTATGTTGTTAAAACTCTATTTGTAAACCTCCAATTATCGATGTCGGCTGGGGATACATGCCTCTGTCAATACCCAGTTCAACATTTGATTCATTGCTCGATCCAACCTCGGGATTATAACCTGTGTATTTTGTGAGTGTAACTAAATTTTGACTTCCCACATACAGTCTTAGTTTCGATATTGTCCCACGTGTTAAAGATTTCAAATTATTATTGGATATACTGTAACCAATAGTTAAGTCGCGAAGTCTCACATAAGAGCCATCCTCAACATAGCGATCTGAAATTCTTGTATTTTTGTTAGGGTCTCCTGTAACAATTCTGGGGACGGTATTTGAAGTTCCCTCACCTGTCCATCTATTTAAAACAATTGTTCCAGCATTATAAATCTTATCTGAACCATCTAAAAAGAATCGATTTACATTAAATATTTTGTTTCCGCTTACTCCAGAAATTAACACATTCATATCAAAACCTTTGAAAGATGCATTCAATGACATTCCATAGGATAAAGCAGGAAAAGGATTTCCGATGTTTGTTCTATCCTTTGCATCTATAATTTTGTCATTATTTAAATCCTTAAACCGAATATCTCCGGGCTTTGAGTTTGGTTGTGTTGCAGCGGCATCAATTTCAGCTTGATTTTGAAAAATACCATCTGTTTGATACCCGTAAAAATGCCAAAGAGGTTCATTTACAATAATTCTTGAAATTTCTCCTCCTCCGTAGTACGCCCCCCCGAAATACGTATCGGCATTAGGCGAGAGTTTTGTTACAACATTACGTGTTGTACTTAGGTTAAGGTTTGCTGCCCACTTAAAATCTTTGATAGTTTCGTTGTAACCTAAGTTAATTTCAAAACCTGAACTGTTCATGCCTCCTACATTTCTAAAAGTATTTTCCAATACTCCTATCGAAGATGCTGGAGGAACTCCAATTAGTAAATCGTTACTGATATTTTTATAGTATTCGGCTGACAGCGTTAACGCGTTTTTGAAGAAACTCACATCGAAACCAACGTTTTGCATTGTTGTTGCTTCCCATTTTAAATCAGGGTTAGGGATATTGCTGGCAGCCACACCAGTTGTAGTTAATCCATAATTATAAGTAGGCGAAAGCGTAGAAGCATATCCGTAATTACCAATTTTATCGTTACCTGCAATACCCCAACTGCCTCTTAACTTCAGATAACTTACAGTAGGATTGAGAGTCCAAAAATCCTCTTCACTCACTATCCAACCTGCGGCAAAAGATGGGAATTTTCCCCAACGATTATTGGAACCAAATCTCGATGAGCCATCTACTCTAACAGAGGCTGCAAATAAATACTTTTCATCGTAATCATAATTTACACGAGCTAAATAACCAATGCGTAAGTATTCGTTAAGACTTGAGTTTGCAACTCCATTTACTAATTGATCAAATGTATTACTCAATGCTGAGCCTCCACTTCCTTTCATGTAATTATCAGTTGAATGCTGATTTTCGGCAAGCATCAAAACATCTAAATTGTGTTTATTGTCAAATGTTTTTTGGTATTTTAAACTGTTGTTCATAATTACTGATGTGTTTGAGAATGCTGTTTTCTCAATAATTGAACTTGCTTGACTGTGATTTGTGCCATCGTAGAACGGACTTGAAAACTTGTTAAAATTAGAATTCATATAATCTAATCCTGCTAAAAAGTTGTATGACAATCCATCAACAATGTCAAGTTTACCTGATATATTACCAATTATTGCACTTGTAGCGTTCAAATGATCTTCTAAAATAAGCGTACGAACCGGATTTCGAGCATCCTGTCCATCTATTGCATCGGGACCTTTAAAACCCCCTAAGTTCAGAGGCTCATATATAGGAATATATGGAGCCATTTTAATGGCATTTTCAAGAGGTGAACGACCATTAGCTTCAACCAACGGAGACCTTCTCCCGATTGCCACAGATAGATTTTCAACTATTGTAAGTTTACCCAAAGTAAACTCACTATTTGTTCTAAAGGTAAATTTTTCAGCATTTGTTTTTAATAAAATACCATCTTGACTCATATATCCAGTGGAAAAACGCACTCTGCTATTTTCATTTCCAGCCATTAAGGATAAGTTATAGTTACTGGTTAATCCACTTTGAAAAATAGCATCCTGCCAATCAGTATTATTTTTAATATAATTTACATGAGCTGGGTCGGTAAATCTGGTAGGAATTGGCAACGGAGTTGGAGCAACTTTTGCTTGCATTTCAGTGGCATATTTAATATATTGCTCTGAATTTAGGAGTTCTAAAGTTTTGGGTTTAAATTGTATCCCTAAATAACTGTCAAAAGTTAATTTAACAGCACCTTCTTTCCCCTTTTTTGTGGTTACTACCAATACCCCATTTGCCCCTAATGAACCATAAATGGCAGCTGTTGATGCATCTTTTAACACGCTTATAGATTCAATGTCGCTTGCATTTAAATTTGCAATACTGTTTGTTAATACCCCATCAACTACATAAACAGGGTTATTATCACCAATAGTGCCAATACCACGAACTCTGACTGTAGGATTTGCTCCTGGCGAACCGCTATTTATAATGGTTACACCTGCTGCCTGACCCTGTAAAGCTTGCACCGGATTAGTAGTTGGAAAAGCAGTCAAGGCTTCTGATTTAACATTGGATATTGCACCGGTAACTTTTCTTTTACTCTGCATACCGTATCCTACTGCAACAAATTCAGCAATTGTAACCGCACTTTCTTCAAGAACTACAGTAATCGTGCTTTTCGAACCAACCGTAATTTCTTGACTTTGCATCCCAACATAAGAAAATATCAGTTTCGAATCTTCAGTTAAATTATCAATGGAATATTCTCCTTTTACATTTGTAATAGTCCCCTGCGAAGATCCTTTTACAATAACTGACACTCCGAGCAAGGCTTCTGCTGATAAGTCTTTAACTGTACCCGAAACTGTCTTAACTTTTAAACCTACATTTTGAGCGTGAATTTTAAATGCCGGAAATTGAAGTAGAAACGCAAATAAAAACATATAAATTATATGTTTACTTTTTAAATTAAAATCAGCAATAAAGAAGATTTTGTTTTTTCTTTTTTTCATAACAAAAAATTTTAAAATTAATTATAAGAAATAAAATATCTAATTAGAAATAACTATAATAATTATTTCACTAAAAAAATACGGAAATTGGTTTATTACATAGGCTATAAGTTTTAAAATTCGACAATAAAAAGTAATAATTCGTATCGAAGTTTAATAATAGTATTTACTCGATAATTTAAATATATTAACAAATAAATATTGCATTTTAGAAAGATCGCAGTATTGTTGAAAAGCTACAAAATTTCTTCATATTGGTAAATTCTCAAATTTGTAAAATAATTGAAATTATTATTTAGATACCAATACTTTTATTTTGCTAAAAAACATATTCAAACTTTATTCACTTGTTTTTCCATCGTAATAATGCTTCCAAAAAATAGTAATCGGCAAAGTTCAATGG
>DYPF01000180.1 GCA_020720105.1 Chloroherpeton thalassium | reverse complement strand
TCACTCCAAACTACTCTTTTAATATAATCGGTGTACGACAAAATTATTCGAACCACTTTATCACTCACGTTTGGCATACTGTAATCAGCCACTGGACGGAAATTTCGTTCATTAGCTGTTGTTTGTGCTTCTAATTGAATCAAACCTTGCATAACACGTTCAGGATTTAATCCTACCATCATCACACTCGCTTCCTCCATTGCTTCGGGACGTTCGTGCGCTTCACGGATGTTTAACGCTCTGAAATTTAAAATTGATGATTCCTCGCTTATAGTGCCGCTGTCAGAAAGAACAGCTTTGGAATTAACTTGCAAAGCCAAATAATCGCTTAAGCCCATAGGCTTCATCAACTTTACATTGGCATGAAACTGTATATTGTGTTTTTCTATCATGTTGCGAGTACGAGGATGCGTTGACATAATCACAGGATAATTATATTTTTCGGCAACAAGATTCAGAATTTTCACTAAGTTAAAAAAGTTTTTCTCCGAAGATATATTTTCTTCGCGGTGAGCCGACACTACAAAATATTCTTGTTTTTTTAATCCCAAACTATGAAGTATTTCCGATTTATTTACTTTTGGCAAATAGGTAGTTAGCACTTCGAACATGGGGCTACCTGTTTTAATAATTCTGTCGGGACGCAGCCCTTCGGCTAACAGATATTCGCGTGCTATATCGCTGTATGTCATATTTATATCCGAAATATGATCTACAATTTTACGGTTACTTTCCTCTGGTACACGTTGGTCGAAACAACGATTACCAGCTTCCATGTGAAAAATTGGTATGTGGCGTTTTTTAGCTGCAATAGCACACAAACAGGAGTTTGTATCACCCAACACCATAAATGCATCGGGTTTGACCGCTTCGAGCACAGGATCGATATTGATTAAAATCAAACCTGCAGTTTCGGTCGCATTTTTACCGGCTGCATTCAAAAAATAATCGGGTTTACGTAATCCTAAGTCTTCAAAAAAGACTTCATTTAACTCGTAATCATAATTCTGACCTGTATGAACTAAGATGTGTTCTATCGCATTACTTGCGTCTAACTTTTGCAATACACACGACAAACGTATAATCTCAGGACGTGTGCCAACTACAGTAAGTACTTTAAGCTGTTTCATTTATATAGTGCTGTTTTTTATACTTCTAAAAAAAATGTATCTGATTTTTCTTTATCAAACGCCTCATTTACCCACATCACGGTTACCATATCGGCTTCTCCCAAATTCTCGATATTATGCGTGTAACCAACGGGAATGTCAACAACTTCAAGTTCTTCACCCGAAACATAATATTCTAAAATCGTATCAGTCCCAATTTTTCGAAAACGAATAACACCTATGCCACTTACCACTAAAAATTTTTCGTTTTTTGTATGATGCCAATGATTACCTTTGGTTATTCCGGGTTTCGATATATTGACCGAAACCTGACCGCGATCAGGTGATTTAATAAACTCGGTAAATGATCCCCGATTATCGATATTCATTTTCAGAAAATAACTAAATTCATTTTCAGGCAAATAGCTTAAATAGGTTGAATATAGTTTTTTAGTCAGCGGATTACTAAAATCGGGTAATTGTAAGGTCTCTCTGCTTGTTTTAAACGACTCGATAAGTGCAACTATCTCACCTAATTTTATTTGATGAACAGGATTTATAAATTCAAAATGTTCTTTTGGAGTAATTTCGGCATTTGCATTTTTCATTCTCGATATAAAACCAGACACAACATCGTCGACATAAACTAATTTCATATCTACATTGGGATCATTTATCTGAATAGGTAAATTGTGTGCAATATTATTACAAAATGTAGCTACAGCACTGTTATAGTTAGGCTTACACCATTTCCCAAATACATTTGGTAACCGATATACGTACACAGGAACGCCATATTGTATTCCATAGTCAAAAAGTAAATCCTCACCTGCTTTTTTGCTTAAACCATAGGGATTGTTTAATTCAGCCTGTATTGAAGAACTAATAAGAATTGGGGCTTTGTTCTCGTTTTTTTGAAGGATATTCAGCAATTCAGACGTAAATCCAAAATTACCTTGCATGAATTCCTCCTGATTTTCAGGGCGATTAACTCCGGCTAAATGAAAAACAAAATGGCAATTGCGTGCAAAATCTTCCAATTGATTTTTATCTGTATCAATGTCATATTCAAATAGTTGCGAAAAGCCTTGATTGCGAAGTTCGCTAATCAGGTTTTTGCCTACAAATCCTTTTGCGCCAGTAATTAATATCTTCATCAACTTACTACTTTAAATCGTTCTGAATAATATCTAATTTCAGTAACAGCTTTTTCATACCATCTACATCGAGTTGCGTAGTATTATGCGAATGATAATCCTCAATCACCGAAATTTCTTCTTCTCCATCAACAAAGAATTTATCGTAATTCAAATCGCGGTTATCAGCCGGAATACGGAAGTAGTCACCCATATCCATTGCTTTTGCCATTTCCTCACGGGTTACGAGTGTTTCATATAGTTTCTCACCGTGGCGTGTACCAATTACCCTTACAGTTGTATCAGTTTTATAAAGCTCTTTAAGTGCATCGGCTAAAACTGATAATGTGGCAGCAGGAGCTTTTTGTACAAACAAATCGCCATTATGTCCATGTGTAAATGCATAAAGTACTAAATCAACAGCATCGTCGAGCGTCATCATATAACGTGTCATGTTCGGATCGGTAATGGTAATTTCTTTACCGGCTTTCATCTGATCAATCCAGAGAGGAATTACCGAACCTCTGCTTGCCATTACATTTCCGTAGCGAGTACAGCAAATTGTAGTTGTAGCATCTTCACCCAGCGAACGTGCTTGAGCAATAGCCACTTTTTCCATCATGGCTTTACTAATTCCCATGGCATTGATAGGATATGCAGCTTTGTCGGTACTCAACACAACTACACGTTTTACACCAAACTCAATGGCAGATTCCAATACATTTTGAGTACCCAACACATTCGTATTTACCGCTTCAATCGGAAAAAATTCGCAAGATGGTACTTGTTTCAATGCTGCAGCATGAAAAATATAATCTACACCACGCATAGCATTATCTACACTGCGTTTATTGCGCACATCACCGATATAAAATTTAACCTTTGGATGTTGCAATGCATGGCGCATGTCGTCCTGTTTCTTCTCATCACGACTAAAAATGCGAATTTCTTTTATATCAGCATTCAGAAAGCGTTTTAAAACTGCATTTCCAAACGAACCGGTACCACCGGTAATTAGTAAAGTTTTGTTTTTAAACATATTAGTTAATATTTTATATTGTCTAAATCATTTATGTTAAACTCTTCATTTTGGAATAGTTTGATTTTGGCAATCAAATCTTTATCTGAAAAATTCCACCACTGTATGGCATTTAGCTTGTCAATAATTTCATTTTCAAATCTATTTTTAATACCTTTCGCAGGATTACCACCAACTACAACATTATCAGGTATATTTTTAAACACAGATGATCTTGCTCCAACAACTGAATTTATTCCAATTGTAACGCCCATACCAACAAATGAATCTGCCGCAACCCAAGCATTCTCCCCTACAACTATCGGAGCCGTAATAAGCTCAAAATCAGTCATTTTTATATTATGTGAAGCTGTACATAAATATACTTTTTGTGAAACTAATGAATTAGGTTTAAGGTGTACAATATCAACATTATAACAATCAACATTATGACCTAAACAAGAATTATTTTCCATAATTAAATTTCTTGGATTATAAATCTTTGCAGATGAATACACTATAGACTTGTATGATACCTTCGCACCAAACAATCTCAATAAAAAGATTTTCCATTTATTAAAATATGTTCTAGGAAAAGGTCTGACAAATATCAGCCAAACAATCTCCCAGATTAAACGGAATAATTGATTAGAAAATGATAGCCTATGACTTATTATTGTTTTGTTCATAACCATTATATTTTATATTGAATACCTTAAAATATAAAAATTGAAATAAACTATATTTTCTAAAATACTTTTTTAATTGTGAGAAAAATCTCTTGAAAATATTGCGCTTTTCAATATTAATATATCTTATATCTTTGAAAAGATATTTATTGTAAACATCTTTGATTAAATTGAGATATGGAGTAAATATGTTTTTATTGAGATAAAATTTATTATCATACGTAATAGTTTTTAAAATTAGGCTATTATTTCTAATTTCAAATTTAGTACCATGGAAATGATAAAAAACTATCGGAATAAATTTTTGGTGAAACTTGATAGCACCATAATTAGAAAAATCGTATTGAAAATCATTCCATGGAGCCACACCAACACCTCTATTTTCCAGTATTTTTACTTTATTAAATTTTTCTGGAAAATAATCAAGATATTTTTGATCTCCATACTTTCCATCTTCAAATCTTGCAAAACACCAATTTATACATTGATCTCTCCACCAAGTAAGTGCTTCTAAACCGTCTTTATCATTTCTAAAATATAAATATTGGACACAAAATCTACCAGTTAAGTCATCAATTTTTTCTGTAAAATGCTCTGTTATAGCAATAGAACTTTCGCCGATTTCTTCGTATATTGGTAAAAAAGATGAAAAGAACATAAGATCTGAATCAACATAAGCACAATGATCAAGATTATAATTAATTATAAAATAATATATCATTGTTGGCCCAGCTGTCCAACAATATTCAGCTCTATTTCTTGTAGGCTTTACATTTAATAGCTCATCATTTTCAATCACAGCTTGATCTAAAACGGTCAAATTTTGCAAATCAAGTTCTTTTAGTATTTTATAACACTCATCGTCAAAGGCAACCACGTATAAATGAAAATTGTCTGAGACAGCCGATAGTGATTCATATAAAGCCAATCCTTTATGAATGTAATTAGAATCAAAAAGAGTACAAAAATTATATACCATATTTATCTCCAGTTATTAATTAGTTCTACAACTTGTTTATATTCTTCTTCTTGTATTATTGGGCTCATAGGCAAACTAATTTCCTCGTTATGAATAAGTTCAGTTATAGGAAAAATAAGATTATTCCATTGAGAATAACATTTTTGTTTGTGAGGTGGTATAGGATAATGTATTACAACCTGTACACCATTATCAATTAAATACTTTAAAAAATCATCTCGCCTCTTTGTTCGTATCGGAAAAATATGGAAAACGTTAGAATCCCAATTTGTTACAATTGGCAAAACAATTTTATCATTTATAATATTGTCAATATAATACTTTGCTACTTTTTTTCGATGCAGATTATCTGTATCAATATATTTAAGCTTAACATCTAAAATTGCAGCATGAA
>DYPF01000534.1 GCA_020720105.1 Chloroherpeton thalassium | reverse complement strand
AAAAAAACAAATTAAATATATGCTAAAACTATTTAAACAACAATTTATGAAAACCAATTTTTTTCTAGTGGCTTTACTCTTCCTTGTGTCCTGCAAGAACGGAATCGAAGAAAATAACGAATTGCCAATTCCTAAAAGTTCCTTAGTTGAACTACAATACAAAACAGGTTCAGGAAATTCAAGTAATGAAGTTACTAATTTACTTGGGTATGGGTATGATGCCAAAGGATTTTGTGACACAACTTCTGCTAGAGCAAAAATATTAGATTTGACAGACTCTAACGGTGACATTTGTATGGATAATCCAAATTCAGCCTCGCCATTGCTGATTAGTGGGAACAATTATGCTTCTTTTTCGGAGAAAGTGAACAACGTAAATATTACCAATTATGCTCCAATAGCACTAAACTCACATTTAAAATCTTTATTCAAAATAGCTTTTAATTCTGACTCAATCAATCCTAACGATGCACTTGCCTATTTTTCATACACTTGTGTTTATTCTCACTATGGGCTATTTGTAATTAGTGACAGAATCAAAACTACTGATAGTTTCAATCATGATGTTTCTTCACTTACTACAAAGGAACTTATTTCAAAATACGGTACACACGTTCTGACCAATATTTATTTAGGTAGCAAAGTGGAGGTTCTATATCGCTGTGATGGCGGAAGTGCGGAGTCTGCTGAACAAGCGATTTATAGAAGGATTAACCAGTTCTTGGGTGGCACAGCTGGAATTATACTTAATAATCCATCTGTAAAGTATAATGCAAAAAATGAGCAATTAATTTACAACACAATTGGGAGCAAATTGAAAATGTGCGGCTTAATAAATGCAACAGATTATAATCCTGATAATATTTGTAAAAACATATACGCTGCTTTTGGGGACAAAATTGATATCCAGTTTATGCAGATTGGCGAAGATGGACTTTTACCATTGCATGAAGTAATTAAAGATTCAACTAAAAAACGGGAAATAAAAGAATATATAGAGAAATATATCAGCGAAAATTAATTGAAAGAATTTATGTGAAAT
>DYPF01000533.1 GCA_020720105.1 Chloroherpeton thalassium | reverse complement strand
TGGTACAATCAATGGATTTTAACTAAGGTCTTCATAAACTGTCGCATGAAATATGTTAATTGTTCCTAAAAATCTTGAATATTAATATTATCGCTTACCATCGTCACTGCAAGAACTAAACAAAGGATATTTTGGATGGAAGATTACCTGTCTGATCATTTTTTAATGATACCTAAAAAGGTTTGAAACAAAACGTGAATACCTTAATGTTTTATAAGGAGTATTTTGAAGTTCGATATCAAACCAGCATACTCGTTTATCCTATGATGCGACAATTAAATTATCACCAGATTAATGAATGGCAATTGCAGAGTTCCACTGTGCTCCAGATATGAGTTTCTTTATTAGTTCCTATAAAGAAATAAATTTCAATTGAATTATACTTGTTTTTAAAGATTATAGACATACGTGTTTTTCTTTGTCATCAAAAAAATTATAGGCTTGAGGGGATGAAATGCAATTTTTTCGATAGCCCCCTTGCTTTTGCTGAACGGGCGTTAACTTGCGCCTTTACTTATACAATGAATGAAGACTTATTCATTTTTCTTAGTTGCAGAAGGCGATACAGTTGCAAAATAATCTCCCTTTTCATGGAAAGTTATTTATATAATAGTATTGTCAAATTCAAGTCGAGCAAGTTTCCCTTATAGATACTCTTGCGATTTTTTATCAAAGAATGTTCAAATAACGGAATGATTCTCCTAGGCTTGATAACTTGCTAAACTTTCTTCTATTAACTAAATGTTATTTTAATAATTGACTTAAGGAATCAAATCAAAATTTAGCAAAAAGACTTAATGTTCATTAGCTAAACCTATAATCCCTCCTTTTGGATCTTTGGACCATACCATAGAATAATTAATGCCAGGAAATTGCAATTATTTGCAAATTCTGCCTGAAATGACATCCCAAACAATTAACAGGCCTTTCTCATCAGCGGAGGCAATGTATTATCCAGTGAAAAAAACAGCAATGCATCTAATTCTTGATTAATGCCCTATGTAGAGAATGTTAGGAGTTGTTGGAAAAGGCCTTAGTTCCTATGG
>DYPF01000532.1 GCA_020720105.1 Chloroherpeton thalassium | reverse complement strand
ACCGTATGCCTCACTACTCACCTCTTACTACCTACCGACTACTTCCTAAATCTACAATCTATCTTCCTATCCAATAACTATATTTATTCTCTTTATTGATTATCCTTCGTCGAATAACTCTGACATATTTCCACCAAGTGAAATTAAGTTTCTTGGTGGCTATTCCATCAATTTCATTATCAAGATGTTTTAAAATTCGAAATTGCTTTTTTAATATCGAAACATAGGGTAAATATACCTGTTTTTTGGTAGCTGCTGCTAATGGATACGCTTCAAAATAAAACTCGTGAATCAAACTTTTTTGAAATGAAAGCATGGCATGAAAATGAAAAAAAACCAATTCAAAGTTATTACCAGTTGCGATTTCAAGTCCTATCCATTTATCTTTTAATTTAGTAAAAGCATATTGTTGCATATTCCATGGAGCTACTCCACCACCCAAATGCTTCAATTCATGTATACCCATAAATCGAGTTGTCCAATCATCAAGATACATTTGATCTCCAAATTTACCATCCTCATAGTAGCCATAACACCAATCAATACAAGCATTTCTCCACCAATTAAGTACTTTCAATCCATTTTCCGTATTCTTAAAAGTCATAAATTGAACACAGTATTTTCCTGAAGTGGCAGTTTTATCAAATTCAGCTGTATATCGATGTGAAGTAATCAACACATCTTTATCTCCCATCTCCTCAACCAATACTTTGGGATTACTAAAGAAACACAAATCAGCATCAAGATAAGTACAATGTGGTAATTGAAACTTTTTTATGGAATATAAAATAGTGGATGATGTACATGTCCAGCAATATTCTCCTTTGCTCCTAGTATCTTTAATACTTAATAATGCATCATCTTCAAATTCATTAAGTGATACTACTGTAACGTACTGTAAATCCATAAATGTTAGCACATCATAAATCCTATCGTCGAATGCAAAAATATATAAGTGAAAAGAATCACAATATTTCAACAAAGACCGATACATGGCCAATCCTTTAGCTGAATAATTGGAATCAAACAAGGTGCAAAAATGAAGCAT
>DYPF01000179.1 GCA_020720105.1 Chloroherpeton thalassium | reverse complement strand
AAATTTATTAATTTTTTATTTATTTTAATTTAATAGATTATTTTTCGTTTTAAAGATATGATTCAATTATGCTATGAAAAAGATTATCAATTTTAATATTACTTATGGAGAAAGTTACTATGTAGCCGAATGCTACGATTTATCCATAGTTACGCAAGGTAAAACATTAGATGAAACCTTGATACTTTCAAACAATTCAAAGTAGACTATGGTGATTTAATTTGGAATGATTTTGATATGTGCTTCCAAGGAAAAAATCTTTATAAAAACAAGTTAAGGTAGCAAATGGCAATTTACAATAACTATAGTGAATGGGTTTCTTCAGTCTGATTATGATTTAGATTTTACTTCCACTATTCGCTTTTAGTATTCATACAAGGGCAGATTTTTTCTTGAATTTCTTTGCTTATTTTAATATCTTTGAAGGGTTCAAAGTCAAGTATTCTATTCTTAACATTTTCGTAACCTTTGTGATTGCCATCGGTATTTGCAATCCAATATTCCAAGGCTTTTTGGTTGGAATATGAGCAAAACTGCATCAATATCACCGCCGAAATATAGCCCGACTGGTGCCAACCATTCCAGCAATGTAAGTAAATTGGACCTAATTCGGGATAATCTATTCTTTCTTTTACCAAATTCACTACTTTTCGCAAATTGCTTGTATCATTCAAAGTATTCTTTTGATAATGCAAGATATTTGTTGAGTCACTATTGTAATATGTAATATTAGCACTATCAAAATTCTTTGAATATAAATAAATAGATTCGGTAAAACCATAGTCGCATAAATGCTGCAAGCCATCACCGGGCAGTGGATTGCGATTATCTCGTTTGTCAGTTTTATGATAAAAATTATTTGCTCCACCGCGATATGCAATTCCATAAAGGATGGTTTTCATATTCCGAGTGCCATAAAGCAAATCAAATCCATCGCCACTATTATTTGTAATTTTATCTTCTAAACAATCCTTTTTGAATAAGTTTTGATAGTAATTCACTTTGTCATCAAGAGTTTTAAATTTGGGTAAATTAACTTTATCTTCTGCAACTACAATTGAATTAATCAAAAATATTGCAAAAATTACATTTAGTAAATAGATTGGCTTTATTCTATTAATCTTCATATTTTTCCTTTATTTAACAATTTCACCAAATAGAGTTGCGGAATTTGAACGAATTATTTTTGTATGTACTAAATCGCCCTCTTTAAATTGATTTTCCAAATTATCAAATATTACTACTTTGTTTGATTTTGTTTTTCCCATCCATTCAGTAGCCTTTTTCTTTGATGGCTTTTCCACTAATACTTCCAACGACTTGCCGATTTCAAGTTGATTGCGAGACTTTGAAATTGAATTTTGCAGAGTAATAATTTCATTCAATCGCCTCTTTTTTATATCTTCGGGCACATTATCTGCTAATTTATATGCCTTAGTGCCTTTGCGTGGAGAATATTTGAACATAAAAGCACCATCTAATTGCACTGCTTTCATTAGCTCGATTGTGTCTTGGTGGTCTTGCTCGGTTTCGTCTGGAAATCCAGTTATAATATCCGAAGATAATGCGTAATCGGTTAGATTTTCTTTTATTTTCTGAATTCTACCCAGATAATGTTCGGAAGTGTATCCACGATTCATCAAATCCAAAATCCTATTTGAACCAGATTGGAATGGCAAATGAATATAATTGCAAATATTATCAAATTCCGCCATCGAATAAATCAAATCATCGCTCATATCCAATGGGTGGGACGTTACATATCTAATTCTCATTTCAGGTGCTTGTTTGGCAACTTTTCTTAATAAATTAGGGAAATCAATCTTTTGAGTTTCGTCAAAATAACTATTTACATTCTGTCCAAGTAAAGTTAGCTCACGGAAGCCACTATCTTGCAATTTGGAAATTTCGTCTAAAATGGACTGGACACTGCGTGAGCGTTCACGTCCTCGAGTATATGGCACGATACAGTAAGTGCAGAAATGATTACAACCACGCATAATTGCAAGCCAAGCAGAGAGCCCTTTGGTTCGTAGTGGTTCAATGTCCTCGTAAGTTTCTACTCTGCTTAGACGGACAGCAATACCAATTTCGCCCGCAAGTGAATTTTCCAAAATTTCGGGAACACGGCGATATTCATCAGGACCAATTACCATCTTGACTAAATCCGATTTCTCGAAAATCTCATCTCTCATACGTTCAGCCATACAACCAATAATTCCAACTTGAAGGTTTTTCTTTTTCTTTTTATACTGTTTTAATTGTGTAAGCCTATTCCAAATTGTAACTTCGGCATTGTCGCGAACACTACAAGTATTTAGGAGAATAAAGTCGGCACCATCAGGAGTATCTATAATTGAATAATTATTTGTTTTGGCAAGAATCCCTTTGAGTATTTCGCTGTCGTATTCATTCATCTGACAGCCATAAGTTTCTATATAAACGCTTTTAGGCATAGTAAATTCTAAATTATAAAATTTTATGGGAATAGACGAATAAAAAACTGAAATTGGAAGTTTGGCTACAAAGCTTCGTAAATAGGTCCTTTAACAGTTAAAGTTGATTTGATTAATTTAACTTCAAATGAGTGAATTTCACCAAAATCGAAATATCGAAGATCTTCAAACTTTGTTTCAAAATCTGGAAGTAAAGATTTAACCCGGACTAAAGTCATGTGAGGTAAATAATTCTTTTCATCAAATTGTATATTGTTTTTGACAAACAAATCTGATAATCTTTTGTGAATTTTAAAGATTCCTTTCGAAGGAGAATACAATTTGCATACTATTTGTCGTGGGTTATTTATGTGTGGAAATCCCATCAAACTTTTAATAATAATTTTCTCGTCATATTTCTTTAGAATTGAAGAAAGGGTTGTTTGTAATTCCGAAATTTTGTCATCAGGATATTCACCTAAAAAGTGAAAAGTGAAATGTAAATTCTCATCTTCTACCCACTTACCTGTGAATAAATCATTTGATTTATTTATAAATTCATGGTATTTTTCTTTGATTTCTGGAGAATTTAGAAAAGCTCCAATAAAAACTCTCATTGTAATAATTTATTTTTTAAAAAATCTTAATTTAATAATACGAAATTATAAAAAAAACCTTAATTTAGAGGTATAATTAATTACAAAAAGCAAAATTAATGGTTTATATTGAAGATTTGTCCCGTGAAGATCTTATTACACGATGTCAGGAATTAGAATATCAGTTGAATTCAAAGGAAATTAACGCGAATAATTCCTATTCAGGAAGTATTCTTCGCAATATTTTTAATTCAGTCACTGTTGGTTTTGTTGCTTTGGATATAGATGGCAAAGTAATTGAATTTAACAAAGCCTATTTTGATTTTACAAAAGCATTTTACAATTCAGTTCCTGAGACTGGCAAACATTATGATTCATATATTCCTTTGGATAGGTTGGCAGCTATTACTAATTATTTTAAGCAAGTTTTTGCTGGAGAAACTGTAAGTTTCAATGATGAATTTAATATTAATAATCGAATTTATATTATATTAAAAACTTATGTTCCTCTTTTAAATGATGCTAAGGAAGTAACAGGTATTTTGGTTTCGATTCAAGATATTACTCAAAAGGAAGAAATACAATTCAAATTTGCAAGAACTTATAATACATTTTATACTGTAATAAACTCACTGCAATTAATGATTTTTGCAGTTGATAGTAAAAGTTTTGATATTATTTTTGCAAATCATTACTTTGTTGCCGTAAATGGTGAAGCAATAGGAAAGAATTACTTTGATTTTTTCCAAAATGATGAACTTAAATTGAAAGATGTAAAGAAAAAACTTAAGAATGTTCCATCTCAAATTAATTTAATTAATATGGACGAGGTATTCCTCCCAAAGTTTAACAGATGGATGAAAGTTTATTTCCGTCAAATTAGTTGGATTGAGGGTGAAGCCAATATTATTTTATTTTATCTAATTGATATTGAAGATTACAAACAGAATCAGCAGCAATTAAAAGAAAACAATCTGAAATTAGAGTCGATAATTAGTGATAGAACTTCCGAATTACAATTATTGCTTAATAATTTAGAAAGTGAAGTGCAGAGTCGTCGCCATATAGAAACTGAATTGATGATAACTAAAGAGCAAATTTCATTAAGTCTAAGAAAAGAGAAACAACTATCCAACGTAAAATCTCGTATTCTAAATAATGTTGCCCACGAAATTAATACACCTTTAACTGTTATTTCAACAGCAGCTTTTTTAATTGATATTTATCTTGGTAAGAATAAATATTCTGAAATTGGTGGGCTACTCAAACAAATTCAAGATTCTTCAACTACTCTATTCACAATGATTGAACATTCACAAAAAGCATCTTCAATTCAAACCGAGTGTGCTTATACAGAGTACGAGACTCTTAACTTTGTTGATTTTGTTAAAGATATTATACAACAAATTGAAAATATTGATAAATCAAATCATAATTTTCAACAAATCTTCCAATCTCATGTAATAATTCTTTCAACAAACTACAGCATCTTAAAGCAAATAATTTTACCAATTTATGATAATGCTGTAAAATATAGTAATGCAGGAACAATTATCATTACAAAAATTACTGAAGATTTGGATTTTGTTCAAATATCAATCATTGATAATGGAATTGGAATTTCTGACGAAGATCAAGAACATATCTTTGATATGTTTTATCGCTCGCAAAAGCATATTGGCATTTTACCCGGCTCTGGCTTAGGCCTTTCAATAGCAAAGAATCAAGCAAGAAGTATTGGGGCTAAAATATACTTTAATTCAAAAGAAGGGATAGGCTCCGAATTTACCGTTGAGTTTCCTAAAGTTAATCTTTTAGAATATTGATTGAAACTTTCTTTTTAATCAGCTCAATTTTCATAATCCTGCCGATAACCAGTATATTATTAGAAATCTTTAATAATAAAAAAAATAATTATTAAAATGAGCATCGTATGAGATTATTTATTAATTTGCATAATTGAAATGTAGAAATATAAACAAATAAGGTTAATTATGAAATTTTATAAAAATTTACCTATTTTCAAGAAGATTTTATTGATTTTTACAATTAATTTTCTATTATTTCTTGGTTTTGTATTGTTTTACTTATTACCACAGTATCCCAAAACGATGATGATTGAGAAAAAGCAAGCTTTGCAATACTCTGTAGAAATGATTGATAATATGCTAAAAGAATTTGAACGGAGAGTAAGTACTGGCGAATTTACATTAGAAGAAGCACAAAAACGCGCAAAAAAGCAAATCTCAGCACTACGATATCAAAATGAAACAAATTACTTTTATGTGATTGATCAAACACCAACAATGATTCTACATCCAATCAAA
>DYPF01000531.1 GCA_020720105.1 Chloroherpeton thalassium | reverse complement strand
AATATTCACTTTTAAATATAATAAATCAATGAAAGCAATTTTACAACTAAAAAAATTATTAATCATTCCTCTACTTTTTTTTATGGGGAATATTTGGGGGCAGACATATGTAAGTAATCCTGATTATGGATATTATACGGATTGTTCAACAACGGGATTTACTACAAATGTTTGTGGCCCATTTACTTATTCAGGTGGAAGTTACCTTCAATTAAGGACAGATTATCAAAACAATGGAATTATACGATTTAGAGTTACTATGTGTGGTACTTATACATTTCCAACTGGAGGTGTTTTATATATTAAAGAAAGTTCAAATTCAAACTTAACTAATTTGGTTTGTGGAACAAATAATCCATCTAATGGAATTTCACTTAGTGGAGGAGCAACAACTCAAACATACGATTACACGCCAAGTTTTACAACTGGTACAAAATATTTTAATGCAGTAATAGTTTTTTCAAATTCAACTACAACATTCAGAATTTTTTCTAATGTTTTAAGTTTAACAGCTACAAATAATCAACCCGACTTAAGAAATATTAACCTTTCTGGTCCGCCACCAAGTGTGAATCAAGGACAAACTATAAATGTGTCAAATCAAGTTCAAAATATAGGAAGCGGAAACGCTGGTAGTTCTTCTGTTGGTTATTGGATAAGTGATAATTCTATTTTATCAAGTTCAGACACCTTTGTAGGAAGTACATTTACTCCATCAGTCAGTTCTGGAAATACAACTAGTTTTTTAAGCAATAATGTAACTATACCTTCAAGTTTAGCTCCAGGTAATTATTATTTTTTCTTCAAATGTGATAACGATAATGTAATAACAGAAAGTAATGAAACTAATAATACAGATTATTTTCAATTTACTGTTTTAGCACCAACACCACCAAGTTTGCAAGTAGAAAGTTGTTTTGCAACTAACTCATCCGCATTCAATGTTGGTGAAATAATGAATGGTAGCGTTGCAGTTAGAAATACACCAAGCTCTCAAAGTTGGTCAGGAACTATTACCGTATTTATGAAACATACTATTTCTGGAACAA
>DYPF01000530.1 GCA_020720105.1 Chloroherpeton thalassium | reverse complement strand
ATTTGTTCATTAATGTCTGTTGAGGAGGAGTATATGAAGTAAAATAACTCTGTGCATTGTTTGCAGGCACAAAACCTGATACTGGCTTTGGTATTTGAGCACTGCGAAAAGCATAGAATTCAAAAGGAGAAAATGGATCGGACTTCGCACCTGAAGGATCTGCCGAATTTGAAACTACTTTTTTGTATTTGAGTGTGTATTTTTTTATTTCTCTTTCTTTGCTATCAATTAATTTGATTTCATTGATCCTGCAGACACCTGGTATTGTAGTTGAATTATCATGTAAAAAACGAATATAATCCTGATTTGAAGCCCTGATATAACTCAAAATTTTCGATTTTGTTTCGATTTTGTTTTGATGCATAAAATATCTTAGAGGATAATCAATGACAGCTTCATCACGTTGATCAATACATGGTTTATAACTATTATCCGAATAGGCCCTGTAATATCCATCTTCGTCTATCCAACAATCGTTACAATTTAAATATCTTTGCGTTAAGTCTGCACTTGTGCATGGAGAATTCAAACCAAATTCTCTTGATTCGATAATTTCGGGTCTAATAATGCTATACGCTAAAAGATGGGGATGAAGGGTGGCGGTATTTCCAAAATAGGACGGATTTATATCCCACTGAAGTCCAGTCATCGTTTCATACGACATGATTTGTGGAGCGTCAACATAAGAGACCAATCCGGCATCATCATAATCAAAAGTGATTTTATCATTAAGTGGCGAAATAATTTCTTTTAAATACCATTTAGAGTTATAAAAATCGCCAATTTCAGATACTTCCTTAAAATTATCTCCATCAATCGTAAGCACTGGAGTAGTTTCAGAAAAATTCCAATATGCACTTCCTTGTAATGTAGTCAATTTAGTTTCTTCAATTGCATTATATCCGAATTTATAAATAATCCCATTGTCTGTTGTTATATCAAAGGAAACAATTTTATTGTTTGTTATTGTTTTGGTTATTTTCCAGTTTTTTAAAAGGCACCAGGTGAATATTCTGGCCGTTATCGAACACAAAATAACCCGACTCTCCG
>DYPF01000178.1 GCA_020720105.1 Chloroherpeton thalassium | reverse complement strand
TTTAGTAGAACAAGCATCCTTGCTTGTTAAATGAAATCTGACTTATGAGACAGCCTCCCTACAAATTTGGAATATTTTTATCAGAGCCTCCCCCTCGCCCCCTCTGTGAGTGGGATTATCTTTATTCAATTCGTCAATCAAGATTTATATAGATTTAGTAGAACAAGCATCCTTGCTTGTTAAATGAAATCTGACTTATGAGACAGCCACCTGTTTGATTAGGCAGAGCAAGCTCTGCCCCTACAAAAGGAGAGAATATTATAAAAAAATCCCTCTGCATTTATTATGGAGAGGGACTTTGGGTAAGAACTTATCCTTTCAAATTATAATCTTTCGAATCTTGCTTGGAAGAAGCGTAAGAATTTTGGTTCGTAAACTAATTTCAAACCTTTTGCTTCGTGACGATGTTGATATAAATCAATCACAGAATAAGCAACGACATCTAAATGCGATTGAGTATAAACACGACGAGGAATTGTGAGGCGAACTAATTCTAATTTTGGTTTGTATTCGTTGCCATCTTTATCGCGACCAGCAGAAACGATACCACGTTCCATTGCACGCACGCCTGAGTGAATATATAAATCAGCAGCCAATGCTTGAGCTGGATATTGTTCTTGTGGAATATGATCGTAAATTTTCTTGGCATCAAGAAATACAGCATGACCGCCAACTGGACGAACGATTGGCACGCCAGCTTCCACTAACATATCGCCTAAATATTGAACTTGTTTAATGCGGAATTCGATATTTTCTTGGCGAACCATTTCTTCGATACCGCGACTCATTGCTTCCATATCACGACCAGCTAAACCACCATAAGTGTGTAAACCTTCGTAAATTACAACCATATTACGCAATTCATCAAATAAATCATCATCATTAACAGCAACAAAACCACCAATATTTGTATAAACATCTTTTTTGCCCGAAACAGTTGCTCCATCAGTATGTCCGCAGAACTCATATAAAATTTCAGGAATTGACTTATTAGCATAACCTTCTTCTCTTTGTTGGATATAATAAGCATTTTCTGTAACGCGAGTAGCATCTAAAATTACTTTAATTCCGTGTTTGTGAGCAAGTTCTTTTACTGCTATTAAATTAGCCATCGAAACTGGTTGTCCACCAGCCATATTTACAGTTGCACCAACTGTTATATATGGAATGTTATGTCCGCCAACTCTATCAATCAAAGCTTGGAATTTTTTAATATCCACATTGCCTTTGAATGGCAATTCAATTTGTGAATCGTGAGCTTCGTCAACTATAACATCAACAAAAGTACCGCCAGCTAATTCTTGATGAGCACGTGTTGTTGTGAAGTACATATTTCCGGGCACATAGTGTCCATCACGTATTAAAGCACGTGAAATTAAATGTTCAGCACCACGACCTTGATGAGTTGGCACCACGTGTTTGTAGTTATAATGTTTTCTTACATTATCTTCTAAATAGTAGAAGTTTTTGCTACCAGCATAAGACTCATCGCCAAGCATCATACCAGCCCATTGGTAGTCGCTCATTGCATTTGTGCCACTATCTGTCAATAAATCAATATAAACATCTTCGGAACGTAACAAAAAGGTATTGAAACCTGCTTCTTTTGCTTTGATTTCTCTGTATTCTTCTGTAGTCATTTTTAAAGGTTCAACAACCTTAATTTTGTAAGGTTCTGCCCAAGGTTTTCTAGTAAAAGCCATAATTATCCTTTAATTTATTGGGAAATTTATTTCAATAGATATACAAAATTACTAAAAAATATTAGAACTTAATGTAAAGTTCAATATTTTACAATTTTAAAAAGGTTGTTTAGCCTACCATAAATAATACAATAAGTAGAACAAGCATCTTGCTTGTTGAAAAATGGAATTGACTATGGAAAATGGAATTTCAGCAGGAATAAATAATTCGTGGGTTATCAATATTCCCAATACCCAACACCTAATACCCAGTACCCAAAATATCAAATCCATAAGATATATTCTCAATATTTTGTTAATATTGTGTAAAATTCTATTGTTGGTGCCGCCTTCCCAGACCAAGACCGCGACCTTCGTGACGATGACCGCAATCTTCACCCTCACAGTCGTGATTATGCCTTCCGCCACCATTCCCAGTATGATGATGGTCGTGGTCGTGATGATGATGATCGTGGTTATGATTATGGTCGTGTCCATCTTCAACACTATTAGCCATAGTTGGATTCGTTAATTCTTGCAATTCGCCAGAAATAACTTTTTCAAATGCTTCTTGAATCGACATTCTACGGGCAAGATAAATTTTTACATCGCGATGTTCCTTGAGTACAGAAAAAGCGTGGGGACCGATATTACCTACAACAAAAGCACGAACTCCAATATCTATAAAGTCAAGTAAATTACTATGAGTGTGCCCTTCATCTATATTTTCAAAAAACTTGTGGGAGCGGTCGTCTGTATTAAAAACGACAAATTGCTCGGCATGACCGAATCGCTTAGCAAGCGGTTGTGTTAAATCTTTGCTATTTGCACCAAAAAGTACTAGCATAATTTCCTCAAAAAAGTGAATTTGTATTATGTTAAAACACTTTTCTTTATGATTTATTGTAAATATATTTTTTCTGACTGCAAGCCAGTTATTCTTTTGTTAACATAAATATTCCCAAAATATTCATAATTTTACGGTTTGCATAAAAACAAAATTTAGAAATATGAATAATTCTAATAAAATTGCTATTTATCCTGGAACTTTCGACCCAATTACAAATGGGCACATTGATGTAATTGAACGAGCTGCTCAAATCTTTGATAAAGTATATGTTGTTGTTGCAATTAATTCCAAAAAAGCAACTTTATTCAACGAAGATGAACGAAGCTTTTTGGCTCAAGAAAGTCTCAAAAATATCACTAATGTCGAAGTTGTACGTTCACATACCCTTACTGTTGAATTTGCAAAAAGCGTGGGAGCCAACACAATTTTACGGGGTATTAGAGCTGTAACTGATTTTGAATATGAATTTCAGATAGCTTTGATGAATAGAAAATTAGAACCAAATATTCATACACTTTTTCTACTACCAAACGAAAAATATACTTATTTGAACTCATCAATTATACGTGAACTAGCACGTTATCACCAAGATATTAGTGAATTTGTTCCAGAAATTGTTGCGGAACAAATTACCAAGAAATTCGTATGAAACTTAATATAGAAAATTATTAATTAATTAATCAAAATCGGAGCTTTAATGCGTTATTTTATTCATTCATTATTTTTAGTTTTAATTAGCGTCAATATCACTATGGCACAATTTAATCCACCAAAAGCAGAAAAAATCCCTACTGAACAAGTATTGCACAATTTCCATTTTATTGATGATTATCAATATCTGGAAGACAAGAATAATCCTAAAACATTGGAATGGTCTAAGAAATCTCACCAATATACTGTGGATTTTGTAAAGTCAAATTATCCAAAAGTTGCCAATCTTCACGAAGAAATTAAGCAATATCTTGATAGAGATTCTCGTTCAGCACCATTTTTCCGCGAAGGTCGGGAATTCTTTTGGCAGAAGAAGCAAGGCGAACAACAAAGCAAACTTTATACGGTAATTAAAGGTAAAGAAATATTGATTTTCGATCCATTGAAGTTCGATCCAACAGGCAAATCTTCGCCAAGCGGTACTACATTCAATAAAGATGCAAGTTTATGTGCGATTGGTTTGCAATACAAAGGCAATGAAATTTATACTTATCGTATAATTAACACAAAAAATGGAAAAGTTGTTGGCGAACCTTTGGAGAATATTTATGATTTCAATTGGACAAAGGACGAAAAATCTGTTTACATCACTATCCGTAGTCAAGAAATAATTGAACAACAAAAGCCACTTCCCACTTATTTACATAAACTTAGTGACGGCAAAGATCATAGCAAGGACATTTTTGTTGGTGCTCCTAATGATGCCAAAGATTTCTTCTCAATTTATGATGATAAAGAATCAGATTTAACAATTCTTTCCAATGGCGATTTCTATACAAACACTTTGAAAGTTCGTAAACAAGGCACTCTTGACGAACCTCAAGTTGTATTTTCTTCAGATAAATTTAGAGCAGACATTCAAATTAAAAATAATTTAATGTTTTATTATACCAATGAAAATGCATCAAATTTCAAAGTATTAGTTACTACTTTGGATAAGCCAAAGTATTCTGATGCTAAAGTATTCATAGCTGAACGACCAGACGCTTTTTTGAAAGGTATTGAATTGACTGATAAGTATATAATTTTATTACATCAAAAAGACGTTATGACCTATGCTTCAATTTATGATTATAGTGGTAAATTTATTCAAGATCTTACTCCTCCAGAATTTGCAGACATAGCTGGTATTGGTTATGATGACTTTTCAAAAACTTTATATGCTTCACTGATTAGCTTTGCATTCCCTGCAAAATTATACAAGTTAAGCGAAAATGATTTAAAATGGGAATTTGTTTATCAAGATAATGTTCCAATTGACACAAAAAATATTGAATCAAAACAAGTTTTCTATACTTCTAAAGATGGCACAAAGATTCCTATGTTTATAATTTACAAAAAAGGATTGGAATTGAATGGTAATAATCCTGTTGTTTTATATGGATATGGTGGATTTAATGTTTCGATGACACCTAATTTTATTGGCACGACAGCTGGTTTTATAAATCGTGGTGGTGTGTATGCAATTGCTAATCTTCGTGGTGGAAATGAATATGGCGAATCTTGGCATCACGCTGGTATGTTGGACAAAAAACAAAACGTTTTTGATGATTTCATCGCAGCTGCAGAGTATTTGATTTCTGAAAAATATACTAATCCAAGCAAACTTGCAATTCGTGGTGGTAGCAATGGTGGACTATTAACTGGTGCTGTTGTTATGCAACGTCCAGATTTATTTAAAGCTGTAATTGTTGCTGTGCCTTTATTAGATATGCTTCGCTACCATAAATTCTTGATAGCTCGGTATTGGATTCCAGAATACGGCAATGCTGAAATCAAAGAAAACTTCGATTATATCTGGAAATATTCTCCTTACCATAATATTAAAAATGGATATAATTATCCATCAATGATGATTAAAGCTGGCGAGAATGATTCCCGTGTAGATCCACTTCATGCCAAGAAATTTGCTGCAGCATTGCAGAATTTACCATCGCAGAAGAATCCGATATTATTGTTTGTTGATTTTGATAGTGGGCACGGCTCGGGACAATCAACTGACCAAATGGTTGCGAATATTGAATTGGAGTGGCAATATTTAATGGGTGAATTAGGCGTTAAATAGTTATACTTAACAAATCTTTCTAAAAAAAAAAGCCCGATAAAATCGGGCTTTATTGTTTCGCTCCTGAGCA
>DYPF01000177.1 GCA_020720105.1 Chloroherpeton thalassium | reverse complement strand
TGTGAACTGACTAAAAATATAAAAGCCTGAAAATCATTGATTTTGCAGGCTTTTATTGGTTTTTGATATTCTTTTTTGGTGGAGCTGGAGGTTTATGAACCTCTCATATTATCCTATTGATATTCAGATTTTTATCCTATAATACACCCCTATGGGGTACGAATTAGGAAATATATTAAAAAGATCACTTTTTGACTGTCAATGACTTGCGTTTGTCTGCTTAACTTTCAGGTTCAAATATACACAATTATTTTGATATATGCAAGTGTCATTTTATTAAATATTTACACATTGTGCAAGGTGCAAGTTTCTATATAGAAACACTTGCACCTTGCACTATATTTTGAGAAGCTTTAAAATTAATACAAGAAGTACTACATTTGCATTTTTTGATTCAACAATAATAAGCAAAAAAACCAATTTAAAACGGTTCGTAAGTAGCTCACTCTGAAAAAGAGGAATTGAAATTGCTCAAAAGGGTTCATCGCTATCTTTTGAGAATATTTATCATTGTTATAGTGGCAAGACTTAAAATTTATTAATGAAAGTATCAAAAGTTGATAGCTATATTGCTGAAGAATTAGTTTAACGTACTTTATTAAAAATCAGGTAACCCCTTTACTACTTAATCCTAAATAATTATTTCTTTCAAAAATTTCAACAAAAACAAACCACAATAATTCAAAGACTCATACTTTTGGGGTTATTATATGTCTTATTAATGTATAGCATTTTAAAAATGTATTAAGCTCAATAAATTCAATAAATATCACTAATTTTGTAATGGATTTATAATCACAACTTAATGCATTCCAATAATAAAATTAAGTCTGACGAAATATTATTGCTTGAGCTTCAGCTTGGTAGCGAGGATGCGTTTATTACTATATTTGATCGTTATCATAAGATGATGTATGGAATGGCGTATCGCTACCTTAAAATTGACTATTTGGCTGAAGATGCTGTACAAGACGTTATGATGCGAATTTGGGAGAAACGCATGTTGCTTGATATTAAAATAAGTTTTAAGAGCTATATTTTTACTTCACTGCGAAATAACATATTAAATCAAATTAGGAGCAAATCGTTTCAATTAGAGAAAATTTATGAGGTTTCGCAACACGAACATGTTTTTGAGGATGATTTAATGGAGCAAATTGAAAATAAAGATTTTTTGGTAAAATTTCATAAAGCTATTGAATCTTTGCCTGAACAGAAGAAACGTATCTGCAAATTGAAACTTACTGAAAAATATTCGAATCAGGAAATAGCTGATATGATGAATATTTCAATTCCTACTGTAAAAACTCATTATACACAAGCTATAAAGATGCTTCGGATGGTATTAGCCCAGTTGAAATATATCATTGTATTAATAGTTCTGAACTTATAAATTAAACCAGAAATTAGATGAAAAAGCCCGATAATGAAATAATAGACAAAGTCATTGAAGATACTGCCACACCTGCTGAGGCACGGGAGGTATTTCGTTGGTTTGTAACAACCAAAGAAAATGAGTATTTGTCTGAAAGAATTTTGGAAGAATCGGTAGGTATTACAGATACACAGGCTACTGAGTGGATTGATCACGTGATTCCCAGCGAAAGAATGCGCGAAGAATTGAAACGTAAAGTGAGAAAGTACCGTCAATTCCGCAGATTTATGAGAGTAGCAGCGGTTGCCATACCCTTAATTTTTATCGTTAGCTTAGTACCATTTATAGGTTATCAAAATGGCTTGCTGGCAGATACAAATATGGAAGAAATTTATGTCCCCAAAGGCGAAAGATTACAAATAATACTGCAGGATGGAACGAAAGTTTATATTAATTCCGACTCTAAATTAAAATACCCTAAAGTTTTTCAGCTATTTAAAAGAGATGTTGAGCTAACAGGTGAAGCTTATTTTGAAGTAAATAAAGAAGCAATGCGTCCTTTCACCGTACACCTGAATAAATTAGATGTTAAAGTTTTGGGTACTAAGTTCGACGTGCGTTCCTATATAAACGAAAACAACATAATTGTTGCACTTGATGAGGGAAAAATAGCAATGAAAGACTTGATAGGTAAAGAATTGACTTTGAAGCCAGGAAATGTGGTGGTTTATGATAAAAAATTAGCCACATTCAGTAAGTCAACAACCGAAATTAACACTATAACTTCATGGACAGCAAATAACTTGCAGTTTGAAAATGCAACCTTAACTGAATTGTTAATCACACTCGAGAGACAATATAATGTCAAATTTAATATGCCGGACACAATTGCCTTAGGAGTTCGATTTAATTTTTCGAGTAGAAAGGTAAATCTCCAAGAGATATTGTGGGATTTGGAAAAAATATCGAAAGTAAAATTTCGTGAAACGAAAAACGGAAATTACGAAGTGGAGGCAAAAAACTAAATCGTAGTAATTATTTTTCATGTAAAGCCGTAATGTCAATCTATTGATAATTATGGCTTTGTTTATTTTTGGTCATTATTTATATGCAATTATGCTTTTTTTTTATTCTGCATATCATACTTTTTTCTACCGGGCGTGTCTTATTATTAGAGACCAAAATATGTATTATTAATATCAGAAAAAATCAATGAAAAAAACAATTCGACGTTTAGTATTGGTAAACCTACTTTTAGTATTTACTTTTTCTTTATCAGCGCAAAGTGTTACTTTAAACTATGAGAATGTTAGTTTGAAAGTGGTGTTTGCATCTATCAAGAAACAAACAGGTTTAAATTTTTCTTACAGCACACAGCTGGTAAATCCAGAGAGAACTGTCAGTATCAGTGTTATTAATGAACCTATCGAAACCGTTGTTAAACAATTATTAATTGACACTAACTTGACATTTGAGAAGAAAGAAAAGAACATTCTGTTGTTCGAAAAACCAAAACCAATTGATGACAAAAAAGCACCTCGATCAAAAAAAATTACCGGCTTGGTAACCGATAAAAAAGGAGAACCAATTATTGGTGCATCGATTTTTGTTAAAGGAACTAAAACAGGAACTGTTTCTGATATTAATGGAAATTTCTCATTAGATGCCTTAGATAATTCGATTTTAGTTGTATCCTATATTGGGTATTCAACAATAGACTATAAAATTGGCATACAAACAAAAATAGAGATTCAATTGGAAGAAGATTCCAAAAGTTTAGATGAAGTTGTAGTTGTAGGTTATGGAACTCAAAAAAAGAAAGTATTAACAGGAGCAACCGTTCAAGTAAAAGGAACTGATATGCAAAATTTAAATACAGTTTCTCCAATGGATGCTTTACGCGGTTTAAGTCCGGGAGTTTCAATTACTAAGACTGACGGACAGCCAGGAGCTGGGTTTAAAGTAACTATACGAGGATTGGGAACCATTGGAAATGCCTCTCCACTATTTATTGTAGATGGAATGGCTGTTGAAAATATAGATTATTTATCACCCTCTGAAATAGAAAGTGTTGATATTTTAAAAGATGCTACAGCGGCAATTTATGGCTCACGTGCTGCCAATGGTGTCGTATTGGTTACCACTAAACATGGAAAAGAAGGACAAAAACCTTCAATTTCATACGATGGATATACAGGTTGGCAGAATGTTTACAAGAAAGCCAATGCACTCAATGCTCAGGATTATATGGCAATTATGAATGAAGCTCGAGTGAACTCTTTATTATTACCTTATGATATCACAGGCTCTGCACCCAGTTTGAATATTTCAGATAATGGTGCTTTAGTGCCAATTGTTCCCAATGCTAATGGAATATTAGCTGGAACTAATAAAGGAACAAATTGGATGGATGCGATGACTGTAATAAATGCGCCTATTCAACATCATAGTCTTAGTATTACCGGAGGTGGAAAATTATCCTCTTATTCGTTAGGTGTCTCATATGTTTCACAAGATGGTATTATCGGTAAGCCAGTTGCTTCAAACTACGACAGGTATAATTTCAACGTAAACATGGACAATAGTTTAATAACAAATAAAGATTTTACAATTCTGAAGGTTGGTGAAACACTTACATATTTTTATGATGAAAAATCGGGTATTGGTACTGGTGGAGTTTACGGAAACAATATATTTGATGCTTTAGAAACAAATCCATTTCTTCCAGTTTATGATGACTCAGGCAACTATCATTACGCAATTCCATGGAATAGTTCTCAAGTAAATCCAATAGCAAAAATGGTATATCAGAATGGATATAACGAGCAAAAAAATCACAATATGGTAGGAAATTTATATACAGAAATCCAACCAATTAAAAATTTGATTTACAGAACAAGTTTTGGTATCAATATGTCTGCAAATTCTTCGAGATCTTACACCCCCGTGTACAATCTAGGTCCGGGTGTTACAAACACGAAAGATATTACTTTTCAACGTGTCTCTGATGGACTTGGTTGGACTTTTAATAACACATTGTCGTATAATTTCACAACAAAACAAAATAATTTCTCTGCTCTCTTAGGAATGTCTGCAGAACGTGGGGGATTAGGCGGTAGTTATATGTATGGTTTGAACTCTAATAGTACTTTTAATGATTTTGAACATGCATATTTAAGTAATAATCAAGTGGTTTACAACGATGGTAGCACAGTATTAAAAGGTGGCCCATGGGGTATTAGTAGTCTTATTTCATATTTTGGACGTTTGAATTATGATTATAAATCTACCTATCTTTTCTCAGCAATGGTTCGTACGGATGGTTCTTCAAGGTTTGCCGAAGGACATCGTTGGGGAACATTTCCTGCACTTTCTGCTGGGTGGGTATTGACTAATGAACCATTTATGAATAAACTCAAATGGATTGATTTTTTAAAATTAAGGGTGAGTTGGGGTCAGAATGGAAATCAGTCGATAAGCCCTTTTCAGTATTTATCTACAATTTCATCAACTAATGTGAAATACTTCTTTGGAACAGACAAAAATACGGCCACGGTTGGTGCTTATCCTAATATACTCCCAAATCCGAATATAACGTGGGAAACTTCAGAACAAGGTGATATTGGAATAGACTTTAATTGTTTGGCAAATCGGTTGACTATTACATTAGATTTGTATAACAAAATGACTAAGGGATGGTTAGTTCAAGTTCCACTCCAAGGAATATATGGAACAAATCCACCATATATGAATGGTGGAGATATTCAGAATCGAGGATATGAGGTTGCATTTGGTTGGAGAGATCATATAGGGGAATTAAGCTATAGTGTAAATACAAATATGGCTTATAACCATAATGAAGTTACCCGTATTGCAAATAATTCAGGAATTATTCATGGTCCAGTTAATGTTTTTAGAACCTCAGATGAGTGGTATAGAGCTCAGGTGGGTTATCCAATTGGATACTTCTACGGATATAAAACCAACGGTATCTTTCAAACAGAAGCAGATGTAAAAGCATATAAAG
>DYPF01000529.1 GCA_020720105.1 Chloroherpeton thalassium | reverse complement strand
GCTATGGCAAGTGCGGGAATAAATTGTTGCTCAACTGTCTGCCAGCACAAATGTAAATAAAGATTTCAAATGTTTCAATGAACACGCAAACCCGCATTTGCTATAGCGTTTGTTATGGGCAGGTTTTCAAATTTTAAGAGTCCCAATTATTCAAGTAAATATTGCTTTTGATAAGGGCTATTTTTATTTGCATTGTTTTAATAACTTTTTTGCGTCTTCCATACCCCAACTTGGGTGAATTCTGCTTTCTGGTGTAAATGTATTGAATTTGTTTATTGCCATTTCTAATAAAGGCTTGGCATTTTTACACCCACCACCATATTGTTCTGGTGTGTACATTAAACTTTGAGCTTGCAAATAATATGTTCGTGGATTATTGGGATCTTCTTTCTTAGCCAGTTCAATCATTTGGGATACAAGTTGACCATATTGCATACCTCGTTGCATTGGGTTTACAATAATACGTGCACTCGCAATCAAACTTTTTATACATGTGATTTCTGAATTCTCCGGTTTTAAGGAGTCAGCTTGATTTATTAATGATTCTGCCTTGTCAAGCAATTGATCAATCTTTACAGGGTCCTTTTGCATAAAAGCATTTATGGCATAGCAATAGGAAGCATAATATAATGGTAAGTATTGTTTCTTCTCTGAATTGGCAATTTGTTCAAAAGTTTCAGCAAGATTAATGGTTGCTTCTGGACTTTTGAAACAACTATCAATTGTTATAATATTTTTATACATATTATTTTCAAAATTTTCATTTTGTGCTTCCACTAAAACAGGAATAGAAAGGCTCATTAAAATAAAAATAATATTTTTCATCTTATTAAATTTTGTGTTTCCCTAATCGTAAGGCTTTTCGGTGTCGCCCCGTTTTTCATGTGGTTTCTGGTCTCCACATTTGTTATTTATTAGTCCAAAAAGCTGTCAAGTTTTATGGAATACATGTATGTAATTTTTGTTTGTCCTTGGTTGTTGCGTATTTTTTCCAAACTTGCCCATAACGGTTGAGTGTAGCAGCAGTAAGGGATTGCGGGTTTCTCACTTGTCCACC